>NZ_RAWQ01000224.1:0-16545 GCF_003668965.1 Corallococcus sp. AB030 | reverse complement strand
GGACTCTCCTGCGTAGGACTGCGCGGTGTCGCCGTGGCCGGGGTCGGCTCGGCGGCCCGGGGCGTCTCCACCACGGCCGCGGAAGGCGGAGTGGACGGCGGCGTCACGGGCGGGGTGGCGGTTGCGGCAACAGGCGGGGTGGCCGGAGCCTCGGACGCCGACGGCGCCTCCGGGGCGGCGGCGATGGAGGCGACGGTCGCCTCCGGCGGCGTGGCCGTCACGGCCGGGGCCTCCGGGGCGCGGGCCACGGGGGCCTGCTCCACGGTGGTGGACGGCGGCTCCACGGCGACAGGCGCCTGCGGGGCCTCCGGCTCCATGTAAGCCGCGCCCTGCGGCTCGGACTCCGGCTCGTAGGCGGGCTCGTTCGCCTGAGCGTAGGCGTCCTGGTTCTCGTGGGCGGACGCGCCCGCGGGAGGACCGACCTTGCGGCGCACCACGAAGCCCTTGGCGGCAACGGGCGGAGCGGCCTGCTTGGGCTTGCGCTTGTCCAGGATCTTCTGGACCGCGGCGGTGGCCTGGTCATCGTCCAGCGAGGACGAGTGGCTCTTGACGTCGTAACCCAGCCCGGCGAGCTCGGTCACGACCTCCTTATTGTCGAGCTCAATCCCGTGGCTCTTGAGCTCCTTGGCGATTTCGTGAACGCGCTTCTTCGACATACCTTGATTGGCCTTCTGCTCCGCCGACGACGAGGCCGAGCACCCTAGTCCAAAGCCGAAATTGTGTGCGAGTGGTGCTTAACAGCCACCTCCCCCCGCAACCTCTCCACCCTCCCGCCCTTACTCCCAAGCCTGCCCGAGTGCTGACGGGTCGACCTGCCCCGCCTTGCCCCGGAAGGCCCTGCCCAGCGCCTTACGCTTGAGCGCTGCCGTCAAACAACCGGCACCGCACAGGTACGCCCCCCGCCCCGGCAGCTTCCGCCGCCTGTCCGCCACCACGCCGCCCTGGGGACCTACCACGAACCGGGTGAGTTCCGCCTGTGACTTGCGAGAACCACACCCGACGCAGGTCCTGACCGGACCTGACGCCGTGATTTCCGTGGGATGTATCCCGGGCCGTTTGGTTGCGCGGCGCATCCACCTACCCCCTGTCGTTACGGTGCCTTGGCCGCTTCCACGCCCTCTGACCCGCCTGCCGATGCCAGCGCACCCCGCTCCGCGTTCAGCTCCGCGCGCAGCTTGGCTTCCTCCACCAGATAGTTCTCCGCCGCGCTCTTCAGCTGGCGGGCCTTCTTGATGCCCACGCCCGGCACGTCGCCCAGGCGGGTGAGGTCCTTCTCGTTCGCGATGTCCTCCACCGTGCGGTAGCCGGCGAGGATGAGCTGCTCGATGGTCTTCTCACCAACGCCGCGCACGCGCGCCATGCGCTCCGGCTGGGACAGCTCGTCCGGGTGGCGGCGGGCCTCGGCCAGGCGGGCCTGCTCGCGCTCGTAATCCATGCGCGACAGTTCCTGCTGGTCCTCCACCATGCGCCTCTTGGCCTCCTCCTGCATGGAGGCGATGCGGGTGGGGTCGATGCCCGGAATCTGCGCCAGCATCTCCGCATTGGCGTCCGCGACGTCGCGCGCCTGACGGAAGCCGTGCGCGTAGAGCGTCTCCACCAGCATCTCGTTGACGCCCGGCAGGGCACCGAGCGAGCGGCTGGCGAACTCGCGCATCTCCCGCACGCGGCTCTCGCTGTTGATGTCCAGCTTCCAGCCGGTCAGCTGGGCGGCCAGGCGCACGTTCTGCCCGCGCCGGCCGATGGCCAGGGACAGCTGGTCGTCCGGGACGATGAGCTCCATGGCGTGGTTGGCCTCGTCGATGATGACGCGGCTCACTTCCGCCGGGGCCAGGGCCGAGCACACGAAGCGCGCCGGGTCCTCGTCGTAGGGGACGATGTCGATCTTCTCCCCGCGCAGTTCCTGCACCACCGCCTGCACGCGGCTGCCCTTCATGCCCACGCACGCGCCCACGGGGTCCACGTCCGAGTCGCGGCTGGACACGGCGATCTTCGCGCGGCCACCCGGCTCGCGGGCCGCCGCCTCGATGACGACGATGCCTTCGGCGATTTCCGGCACCTCCATCTCGAAGAGCTTGGTCAGCAGGTTCACGGACGCGCGCGACAGGACGATCTGCGGGCCCTTGGACTCACGGAGCACGTCCAGCACGTAGGCCTGGACGCGGTCGCCCGGGCGGTAGGTCTCACGCGGGACCTGCTCGCGGACAGGCAGCACGGACTCCGCGCGGCCCAGGTCCACCACGATGTTGCCGCGCTCGAACCGGCGGGCGATGCCCGTGACGATCTCGTTCTTGCGGTCCTTGTACTCGTTGAAGACGTTCTCGCGCTCGGCGTCGCGGGTGCGCTGCAGGATGACCTGCTTGGCCGTCTGCGCCGCGATGCGGCCGAAGCCGCGGCGGAAGGTCTTCAGGCGGAGGATGTCACCGTACTGGTCGTCCTGGGCCTTGGCTTCCGCGGCGTCCTCGTCCCGGTAGAAGATCTGGAAGACGAGCTCGTCACCGGGCTCCACTTCCATGCCCTTCTTGTGGGCCTCTTCCATGGTGATCTGGTTGACCGCCTGGACGGGGTCGTTGATCTCCGCGACCACGGTGATGGCCTGGAAGAGCTCCACGACGCCCTTCTCCGGGTCGTACTTGGCCTCCAGGTTGCGGTCCTGGCCAAAGTGCTTCTTGGCCGCGGTGTTCATCGCGTCCTCGAGGGTGGCAATGAGCACGGCCCGTTCGATGCCCTTGTCCTTGGCGACCTGATCCAGGACGAGGTTGAGGTTGACTGCCGGGTTGGCGGGCGTGGGCATGGCTGTGTCTTCTCCGAAAATGGGTCCACGGGCGGCCCTGGCGCGAACAGGGTCCCCTGTATGTCGACGTCTAGAACTCGAACTCCAGATGGGCCTTGGCGATGTCCTTGAAGGGGATGATGAAGGCACCGCCCCCTTCCACGTCCACGGAGATGGCGTCGGCCGCCACTCCGATGAGCGTGCCGCTGAAGTTCTTCCGCGGCGGGTCACCCAGCGGGCCGAAGGTCTTCACCTTGACCTTCTGCCCCTTCACCCGTTCGAAGTGCGCCGGCTTCTTCAAGGGCCGGTTCACCCCGGGGCTGGAGACCTCCAGGTTGTATTCCTGGGGGATGAAGTCCTCCACGTCGAGCACCGGATCCACCGCGCGCGACACCTGGGAGCACTCTTCCAGTCCCACCCGGCCACCGGGCTTGTCGATGAACAGCCGCAAAACCCAGCCCTCGCGCTCGCGGACGTACTCCACGTCCAGGAGCTCCAGGCCTTCGTTCGCCACGATGGGGTCCAGCAGCGCCGCTGCCTTCTCCTCCACCGTCTGTTTGATGTTCTTCGGCTCCATGGCCAGGAAACAGGTCTCCCAAAACGCGAAAAGCGGGCACGGCGGCCCACTTTTCGAATGTGATGCGTCGAAAAATGTCGGGGCGTCCCGTAACACACGCCCCCTCGGGGTGTAAAGGAAGGACACACCCCGAGGCGCCGGCTCGAACGCCCCCCGGGATTGAAGGATTCCCAGGGGTTCCGAGTGACGCCGGTGGCGTTATAACGCCCCCATGCACCTCATCGCCGCCGCACAGATGGTGTCCACCGCGGACAAGGCCCACAACCTGGATGTGGCCACGCGCCTCGTGCGCCAGGCTGCCTCCCTGGGTGCCCACCTGGTGGGCCTGCCGGAGAACTTCTCCTGGATGGGCCCGGAGCCCGAGCGCCCCTCCGCCGCGGAAGCCCTGGACGGCCCCACCCTGAGCCGGATGGCGGAGCTGGCCCGGGGGACGAAGACGACGCTGCTGGCCGGCTCCATCCTGGAGGAGGGAGCGCCCGGCGGCCGGCTCTACAACACCAGCGTCCTGTTCGGCCCGGACGGCGCCCGGCTGGCCGTCTACCGCAAGATGCACCTGTTCGACGTGGATGTGGGCGACGGTGCCACCTATCAGGAGTCCGCGGCGGTGGCGCCTGGGACGGAGGTGGTGGCGGTGGACACGGTGGTGGGCCGGCTGGGCATGAGCGTCTGCTACGACCTGCGCTTCCCGGAGCTGTACCGGCGGCTGTCGAAGGACGGGGCGACGCTGCTCGCGGTGCCGGCGGCCTTCACGATGATGACCGGCAAGGACCACTGGGAGGTGCTGCTGCGCGCCCGGGCCATTGAAAACCAGGCGTACGTGCTGGCGCCAGCGCAGGGCGGGCGGCACTCCGCGCAGCGGCTGACGTACGGCCACGCGATGGTGGTGGACCCGTGGGGCCTGGTGACGGCGCGGGCCTCCGAGGGCGAGGGCCTGGCGCTGGCGCCGGTGGATCCGGAGCTCCAGGCACGCATCCGGCGGAATTTGCCGTGCCTGGCGCACAGGCGGTTGGACTGAGCGGGCGAGAGTGAACGGGAGGGGGCGGGAGGCCCCTCCGGCGCGGCGTTTCCGGGTAGAGTGGTTTTCAGGAAGACCCCTCTGGTGAACGTACGACGCTGGCCTCCCCTGTTTTTCGCGGTCGCACTCATGGCCCTTCCTCCCGGCTGTACCGCCGATGAGAAGCCTCGTGGGCCCACCGAGGCGCCCCTGCCTCCGCCTGTTCCCCGCGCGCACCTGCGGGGGCTGACGGGGGACGTGCAGATCAAACGCGCGGTGGCGGACGAATGGAGCCCCGCGCGCGACGAGCTGCCCCTCTACGAAAACGACAAGGTCCGCACCGAGGCCGGGGCCAGCGCCCAGGTGGTGTTCGCCAATGGCAGCACGCTGCACCTGGGGGGTGATTCCCTGGTGGGCATCGCGGAGAGCAAGTTGCGAACGGACGTCACCGTCCTGCGGGGACGGGTGGACGCCACCCTGGAGAAGCCGGCCACCCAGTCGCTGTCCGTCACCACCCCATCCGCCACGGTTCGTGCGGGCAGGAAGATTGAATTCCAATGAAGGCCGCCCTCTGGCTCAGCGCGTGGATGGGGCTGTCCGTGGTGCCGTCAACCGCACCGACCGCCGTGGGCCGAGAGCCTCCGGACGGCACGACCCTTCCCGGAGGCGGCGCCTCGGCGGCCCCTCGCAAGGCACCCGGTACGGAGCCGCAGACGGCGCTCAAGGCGCTGGAGATGTCGCGCGCGGCGGTGAAGGCCGCGCCGAACGATGCGCGCCGCCGTGAAGCCGAGTCCCGCCTGAAGGACGCGGAGGCGCACTTCCAGGCCGCCCGGTACGCGGACGCGCTGCACAAGGCGGACGAGGCGTGGGCGCTGCTCAACCCGCAGCAGCCGTCCAACTTCACGGTGGAGGTGGACCACGACGGCGGCACCACCACCGTCACCCACCGGCAGGGGCCTCCCGTCACCGTGGAGGCGCAGCACGCCACCCGCGTGCTGGCGAAGGGCGAGTCCGTGCGCGTGCAGCAGGGCACCGTGCTGCCGGAGCCGCCCGGCGCGCCGCAGCTGGCGCAGCCCGCGGACAAGGCCCGCTTCGCGCTGAAGGCCTCGCCCAACGGACTCCTGGGGCCGGTGACGCTGGCGTGGGCCTCCGTCACGGGCGCCACGCGCTACGAGGTGGAGGTCGTCGCGGAAGGCGTGGAGGGCGGAGCGGCACCGGCGCCGGTGCGCACGGTGCAGGCCGCGCGGCAATGGACGTTGCCGGCGCTGCCCGCGGGCCGTTATCGCTGGACGGTGACGGCGGTGAGTCCGGAGCAGGGGCGGTCCCTGCCCTCCCAGACACGGCGCTTCGAGCTGGCCGCGGAATCGCTCGAACTCAACGTCAAGGTGAAGGACGGGTGGCAGAAGTAGCCGCCTGACCCGAGCGAGGAGCCACCGCCGTGCGACTTTTCAAAGCCATCCTCCTCCTGATGCTGGTGGTCAGCATCATCCCCACGCTGATGGTGGGCTGGTTGTCGGTGTCCCATACGCGCGAGCTGCTCATCCGCGATGCGCAGGAGCTGGCGCAGGAGCGCGTGAAGCAGCTGCGGCTCAAGGCGGAGAGCTTCCTGGAGGACCCCACGGAGCGCGTGGTGGGACTGTCCAGCGTGCCGGGCGGATTCTTCACGCTGCCGCAAGACACGCAGCGGCTGCACATCGCGGCGGTGCTCAACCAGCGCCCGGAGTTGCTGGCGCTCACCGTGTTCGGCGCGGACCGGCAGCGGCTGCCCGGCCTGCAGGCCTTCGCGGTGCACGACATGGCGCCCAGCGGGGTGGCGGAGCACGAGGAGCGCGCGCGGGCCCTGTTGGACGAGGGGCTCACCGGGGTGCGCTACTCGGACGTGGTGGCGTCCCACGGCGGCGGCGGGCCGGTGGTGACGCTGGCCGTCCCCGTGGGTGACCCGGTGCAGGGCTACATGGCCGCGGACATCACGCTCGCGGGCCTGCGGCAGATGCTGGCGCAGGAGCGCGTGGGCAGCACGGGGTTCGCGTACCTGGCGGACCGGCATGGCCGCCTGATTACCGGCGGCGGTGACCTGGGCGCGGTGGGTGACGACGTGTCGAAGCGGCTGCCCCTGGCGCACCTGCTCAAGCAGCGCGAGGGCACGCCCGACACGGAGCTGTTCCACGTGGGCAACTTCGGCGAGGGGCGCGACGCGGTGGTGTCCGCGTACTCGGTGCTGCCGGAGGCGGGCTGGGCCATCGTGTCCGAGCAGCCCGTGGAGAACGCCTACCGCCAGGTTGAGTCGATGGAGCGGCGCATCCTCCTGGGCCTGGGCGGAGCCTTCCTGGTGGCGCTGGTGCTGGCGGCCATCTTCTCCCGCAACCTCACGCAGCCGCTGAAGACCTTCATCGCGACGTCGCTGGAGCTGGCGCGCGGCAAGTTCGGCGTGGAGGTGCACCTGAAGCAGAAGAACGAGCTGGGGGAGCTGGCCCAGACGTTCAACTACATGAGCAAGCAACTCATGGCGTACGACATGGAGACGCGCGGCCTCTACGAGAGCCTGGAGAAGGGCTACCTGGAGACCATCGTCGCGCTGGCCAACTCCATCGACTCCAAGGACGCGTACACGCGTGGCCACAGCCAGCGGGTGGGCGACGTGGCGGTGGAGATTGGCAAGGAGCTGAAGCTCACCGAGCGCGAGCTGCGGCAACTGCAGTACGGCGGCATCCTCCACGACATCGGGAAGATTGGCATTCCGGAGAACATCCTCTGCAAGCAGTCCCGGCTCACCGACCAGGAGATGTCCCTGATGCGCGAGCACCCCGCCATTGGCGACGCCATCATCGGGCCGGTGACGTTCCTGGGTTCGGTGCGCGCGTGCGTGCGCCACCACCATGAGCGCTGGGACGGCACGGGCTACCCGGACAAGCTCAAGGGCGAGGCCATCCCGATGCTCGCGCGCATCGTGGCGTGCGCGGACACCTTCGATGCGTGCACCTCCACGCGCCCCTACCAGAAGGCCATGCCGCTGGAGAAGGCGATGGAGATCCTGGACAACCTGAGCGGCGCGCAGCTGGACCCCAAGGTGGTGCTGGCGCTGCGCGCGGTGCTGGCCCAGCGGGGCGTGCGGCTGGAAGGCCACCGGCAGCCCGTCAAGCTGGCTTCCTGAAGCCCCGTTCCCCGGGTCCTTCGCTTTCGCGGCAGGCCCCCCACTCCGCCGGAAGGATGGTAGGGAGGGGCTGCTGCTCCAAAGCCTTGGAAGGTGTACCGGTGAGCAATTTCTGGGATCGCATCAAGCCCGCGCCCAAGCCCGTCAGCGCGACGGATGCGAAGCTGTCCGCGGACGGCGAGTCGCTGACGCTGACGTGGGATGACGGCGTGACGACGACCGCCACCGCGCAGGTGCTGCGCCAGCAGTGCCCGTGCGCCGCGTGCGTGGACGAGTGGACGGCGAAGCGCACGCTGGACCCCTCGCAGGTTCCCGCGAACCTGCGCGTGCTGCAGATGCAGCCGGTGGGCAACTACGCGCTCGCGTTCGTCTTCAGCGACCAGCACACCACGGGCATCTACCCGTGGAATCACCTGCGCGAAATCACCCAATCGCAGGGGTGAAGCGCCCCACCGCGTCCTTCCGGAGGTCCCCGTGACGTCGCGCTACCGGCTGCTGCAACCCCTGGCCACGGGAGGCATGGCGGAGCTGTTCCTGGGCGTGGCGAAGGGCGCGGAGGGCTTCGAGCGCACCGTGGCCATCAAGCGCGTGCTGCCGCACCTGGCGCGCGAGCCGGACATCTCCCGGATGTTCGTCTCCGAGGCGCGGCTGGCCATGCGGCTGCAGCACCAGAACATCGTCACCGTGCACGACGTGGGGGAGAGCGCGGAAGGGCTCTTCCTGGTGATGGAGCTGGTGGACGGCTGGGACCTGGGCGCGCTGATCCGCGCGGTGACGCGCCAGGGACTGCGCATTCCTCCGCACCTGGCGGTGTTCATCGCGAGCCAGGCGCAGGCGGGATTGCAGCACGCGTACCGCCGCCAGCACGACGGCCACCCGGTGGTAACGGCGCACCGGGACGTGTCCCCGTCCAACCTGCTGGTGTCGCGCGAAGGCGAGGTGAAGGTCACGGACTTCGGTATCGCGCGGCTGGCGGGCCTGTCGCGCACGGAGCCCGGGGCCTTCAAGGGCAAGGTGCCCTACGCGGCGCCGGAAGTGCTCCGGGGCGAGCCGGCCACGGCGCTCAGCGACCAGTTCTCGCTCGGCACCCTCCTGGCGGAGCTGCTCGCGGGGCAGCACCCGTTCGGGTCGGTGGCGGCGGAGCCGATGGCGGTGGCGTACTCCATCCTCAACCGCGCGCCCTCGTCGCTGCCGGACGTGCCGGCGTCGCTGGCCACGCTGGTGCTGCGCATGCTGTCGCGCGACCCGGCGGCCCGCTTTCCGGAGCCGGAGGACGTGTCGGAGGCGTTGGCGCGGTGGCTCGCGCAGACGGGGGAGCCCGCGTCGTCGCACGCGCTGGCGACCTTCCTGCGCGGCGTCCGGCTGCCCCTGTCCGTGGGAGAGGTGGCCCAGGCCGCGCTCGCGGAGGCCCCGGCTTCGACGTCGGCGTCGTTCGTGATGTCCGCCGTGCCGCTCGAGGGCGTGGACACGGGGCGCATCCCGTCCGCGTCTGGCGCACGACAGGCCACGATGGCTTATGGCGCTTCGCCAGCGTGGAAGGCGCCTCCGGCCTCTGTCCCCGTGGCGGCGGAGGAAGAGGAGCCGTGGAGCCCACCGGCCGGAGGCGTCTCGCTGTCCGCGTCCGGCGCCGTGGTCCACACCTGTGCCCTGTGCGGTTCGGCGCTGGAGTCTCCTGACTCT
This sequence comes from Corallococcus sp. AB030, assembly GCF_003668965.1. Lineage (NCBI taxonomy): Bacteria > Pseudomonadati > Myxococcota > Myxococcia > Myxococcales > Myxococcaceae > Corallococcus > Corallococcus sp. AB030. The sequence continues at coordinate 7,373 of NZ_RAWQ01000224.1, read as the reverse complement.
CCCTGTGAGTCCTGCACGCGCGGGCCTTCCGGGCGTTGGAGCGATGCGGGCGAGGCTCCTGCGATGGCTCCCGACGCGTCCGTGCCGGGACGCGACCCTGCGGCCCCGCATGGCTCCGCGCGGCCAGGCCCTTCGCGGCCTCAGGCGAACGCGCCCGCGATGGCGACGTCCGCACCCGCTTGGGCGCAGGCGAATGGGCCCACTGGGGCCGCTGCTTCTCGGCCTCAGGCGAACGCGGCGGCGTCGTCCGCACCCGCTCGGGCTCCGGCGAGTGGGCCCAGTGGAGCGCCTGATTCTCGACCGCAGACGAGTGCGGCGACCCCTGCCTCGCGAGCCCGGACGCAGGCGCCCTCCCCCGCTCCGGCGGATGCTCCCGCGCTGGCCACGCAGTCCATCTCGGACGTGGACGACGCGGAGCGGATGAACCGGCCCAGCATCCGTCAGGCGGCTCAGGGTGACCTGGAGCTGGAGGAGCGCGCGCCCCGGGCGGAGAGTTCGCCGTCGGAGTTCGAGCCCATGGCGCCTTCCCGCTCCCGCGGGCGCTGGGGACCGGCCGTGGCGCTGCTCGGCATCGCGGCAGTGCTCGCTGCGGGCGCGCTGTTCGTGTGGCCCCGCTACGAGCTCCAGGTGCTGCGCGCGCTCGGACTCCCGTCAGCGGTCCTGTCCATCCGCAGCGAGCCCTCCGGCGCCACCGTCCTGGTGGACGGCGTGGAGGTGGGCGTGACGCCGTTGGTGATGGACAACGTCTACCCCGCGCGCTCCGTCCCCGTGCAGCTCAAGCTCAAGGGCTACCGCGTCTGGACGGGGGCGTTCATGGGCGGCAAGAAGTCGGACGTGGCGGCGGAGCTCAAGCGCTGACGCTCCGCCGGGCCCGTCGTCCTACTTCACCAGCCGCAGGTGACCACCACGGCGCGGCGGCTGCGGCTCGTCCGGGGGGCTTCCCTCGGGCGGCGGCGGAGGCGCCACCTCCGGACGCGACTCCGGCTCTTCGGTGTGCTCGGCCTGCACCTCGCGCAGGAAGGCACGGGGCCGCTCCGCGGCCACGGGCACCGGCGCGGGCTGCGGCGGACGCGCGACGGAGGCGGACGCCACCGGCGGCTGCTGGAGCAGCTCCGGCGGCATCTCCTCCGGGTACATCCAGAACTCCTTCGTCACGTGGCTGGCGATGGCGAACAGCGCCGACCAGGGCACCGCCACCGTGAAGCGCGAACCGGAGAAGCTCAGCGTGCAGCGCACGCCCCACTCGCCCACCGTGAGGTCGGGGGGCTCGAAACGGTAGGAGAGGTTGAGGCGCAGGTGCGCTTCGCCCCTGAGGCTGGCGGGGACGAGCACGCCCGGACGGCGCGCGTCCAGGTGGATCATCACCATGCCCTGGTCGAGCGCGGCCAACAGCCGCTCCTTCTTGTCGGAAACCTTCTTGTCCATTCCAGCGTGTCCGGCAGGGGAATTGCGGGAGCGCCCTCAACGACGGCGCACTTCCCGGTCCATCTCCCGCTTCGTCTCCCGTTCCTTGATGTCGTGACGGCGGTCTTCGTGCGTCTTGCCGCGGCACAGGCCCAGCTCCACCTTGGCCCGTCCCTTCCTGAAGTACAGCACGAGCGGGATGATGGAGTAACCGCGCTCGCGAACCTTCGCCGTCCACCGGTCTATCTCCGCCCGGTGCATCAGCAGCTTCCGGCCCCGGGTGGGAAGGTGGTCGAAGACGCTGGCCGCCTTGTAGGAGCCGATGTGGGCGTTGAGCAGGAACAGCTCCGTGCCCTTCTGGAGCGCGTAGGCGTCCGACAGGTTGGCCGTTCCTTCACGCAACGACTTCACCTCGCTCCCCGTGAGCTCCAGCCCGGCCTCTATCTTCTCATCCACCGTGTAGTCGAAGCGCGCACGCCGATTCTCGGCAATGAGCTTCACCCCCGGCTCCGCACCCACACCCTTCGACTTTCCAGCGGCCATAACGTGTCCCGGGTCTCCTAACCGGCCAGCGGCATGTTGTCGATGAGCCGCGTGGTGCCCGAGAAGGCCGCCACCAGCATGCGCGCCGTCTGTCCGGGCGCCACCGAGTCCAGGGGTGAAAGCGTCCCGGCGTCCCGAACCTCCACGTAGTCCTCGCGGAGGTCCGCCGCCTGCAATTCACGGCGGGCAGCCTCCACCAACGCCCGTGTGTCCCGGGTGCCGGAGGCGAGCAGGGCCTGGGCCGCCCGGATGCCCTTCGACAGGGCGAGCGCCCGCTGGCGTCCATCCGCGGACAGATAGGCGTTGCGGCTGCTCATGGCCAGCCCGTCCGCTTCCCGCACCGTGGGCATGCCCACGATGTCCGCGCCCAGGTGCAGGTCGCGGTTGAGCGTCTTGATGACCTGGAGCTGCTGGTAGTCCTTCTCTCCGAAGAGCGCCACGGCCGGCCGGAACAGCGCCAACAGCTGCGTGACGATGGTGGCGACGCCCCGGAAGTGGCCGGGACGCCGCTCGCCGCACAGCCCCTGGCTGACCTCCGTGACGTCCACGTAGGTCTGGTAGCCCGGGGGGTACATCGCCGCGGGCTCGGGCGCGAACACGGCCGTGACGCCCGCGCTCGCGCACCTGGCCAGGTCCCCGTCGAAGTCGCGCGGGTAGCGCGCCAGGTCTTCGCTGGGACCGAACTGCGTGGGGTTCACGAAGATGGAGGCAGCCACCACGTCCGCGCGCCGGCCGCCCTCTCTCATGAGCGAGACATGTCCCTCATGGAGGAAGCCCATGGTGGGCACGAGCGCCAGCGTCTTGCCCTCCTTCTGGAGGGACGCGACCCAGGCCTTCACTTCCGGAACGGTGCGCAGGACGTGGGGTGCCATGGCTAGACGGGAGCCCCGTAGATGCCGCCGACCTTCTCCGCGGGCTCGCCAGCACCTTCCGCTTCGGGGGCCGCCGGCGTGGGCGTCACCAGCCGGATGCCCTTGGTGGCCTTGAAGCTGTGCTCTTCATCCGGGAAGGTGCCCGCGCGCACTTCGGAGAAGTACGTGTTCGCGGCCTCCTTGATGTTCCCGTGCAGGTTGGCGAAGCGCTTCACGAACTTCGGCTTGAAGTCCGGGTTCATGCCCAGCAGGTCGTAGCAGACCAGCACCTGGCCATCACAGTGCTTGCCCGCTCCAATGCCGATGGTCGGAATCTTCAGGCTCTGGGTGATGGTGCGCGCCAGCTCCAGCGGCACGCCCTCCAGCACCAGCGCATAGGCGCCGGCGGCCTCCAGCGCGAGCGCGTCATCCAGCATGCGGCGCGCGGCGTCCTCGTCGCGGCCCTGCACCACGTAGCCGCCCATCTTGTGCACGGACTGCGGCGTCAGCCCCAGATGGCCCATGACGGGGATGCTGGCGCGGACGATGGCGCGCACGGTTTCGGCGAACTCGGCGCCGCCCTCCAGCTTCACGCTGCCCACGTTGCCTTCGGAGACGAGCCGCCCGGCGTTGCGCACCGCCTCTTGCGGCGACACCTGGTAGCTCATGAAGGGCAGGTCGCCCACCACGTGCGCCCGCTTCGCGCCGCGAGCCACCGCCGCCGCGTGGTAGACCATCTGGTCCATGGTGACGGGCAGCGTGGACTCCTGGCCCTGGATGACCATGCCCAGCGAGTCACCGACCAGGAGCACGTCCGCGCCGCCCTCATCGAGGATGCGCGCGAACGTCGCGTCGTAGGCGGTGACCATGCAGATCTTCTGACCGGACTGCTTCAGGCGCTTCAGCGTGTGGATGGTGACCTTGTCCTTCACGGTTCACCTCCTGTGGCAAGACGGGTGGGACAGCCGCGTGGAACTTCAGGCCCCTCGCCGTCCCCAGGGGGGATCGCCGGAGGCCGGGGGTTCCACGGGGATGCACTCTAACGCCCTCGGGGCCTCGTGGGGGTTTAACCCACGCCAGGCAGCCAGGCGGGCGGCGGCCGTCAGCCCCGGCGGGACTTGGGGGTGTAGTGCTGCACGCCGGATTTCGCGTTCTGGATGGCCAGCAGCAGGTCCTCGCGGTCGGCTTCGTTGTGCACGAAGTCGATGTCCGACGTGTTCACGACCAGGAGCGGCGTGTCCTGATAGTGCGCGAAGAAGTCGTTGTACGCGTGCGTGAGCGACTCCAGGTAGCCCGCGTCGAACTTGCGCTCGAATTCACGGCCGCGCTTCTTGATGCGATGCAGCAGCACGTCCAGCTGGGCCTGGAGGTAGATGACCAGGTCGGGCTGCGGGACGCGGGGCCCCAGCGCCTCGAAGACGCGGTCGTAGAGCGCCAGCTCGTCCGAGGCCAGCGTGAGGTTGGCGAAGATGCGGTCCTTCGCGAACAGGTAGTCGCTCACGGTGACGGAGCGGAACAGGTCCTGTTGGAAGAGCTCCTGCTGCTGGCGGAAGCGCGAGAGCAGGAAGAACACCTGCGTCTGGAACGCGAACTTCTGCCGGTCCGCATAGAAGCTGGAGAGGAAGGGATTCTCCTCCACCACCTCCAGAATGCGGCGGCTGCCCAGTCGCTCCGTGAGGAGGTTGGTGAGACTCGTCTTGCCCACGCCGATGGGGCCTTCGACGACGATGTAGCGGTGGTCCATCGGCCCGAGGCCTCCGCCCCCGGAAAGCCACGCATGAGACACATGCGCGCGCGGGGGGCGGATAACACAACCATGCCCCCGTGCATCCGGCAATTTTCGCCGGATCACCCGACCCTTGCGCCCTTGGGGGTCATCCCCTACGGTGCCCGCGAACACGCAAGCAGCGGGAGCGACGGGCCACAGATGCGCGGCAGGCAGCGGGTGAAGACGGCGGTGGTGGACCTGGTGGAGCCCACGAAAGTGGTGCCCGCCGCCCGTACGGCCACGGCCCCTCCCGCACCTCCGGTGGACGTGGATCCACTCTATGGCGTGGCCCTGCTGAAGACGGCCTTCGAGCTGAAGCGCCGGCCGGAGGGCTCCGTGGAGGAGGTCCTCAGCGGAGTGCTCGCGCGCCTGCGCATCGACGAGGACGAGTTCCGCGCGTTCCTCTCCCAGCAGGGTGGGCTTCTGGCCGCGCTGGGCCAGAAGCGCTGAACGTCCCCTACTCTTCTGAAGTTTCCGCTTCCGGCGCGTCCGGGGGCGGCGGTGCCATGGCGGTGACAGGCCCCAGGGCGCGCTCGATGGAAGCGAACTCCTCCGGGGAGAGCGTCTCCGCGCGGCGGCCCGGGTCGATGCCCGCCGTCTGGAGCGCGGCGAGCATCACCTCTGGCGACGCCAGGCCCTTGTCGGACTTGAGCGAGTTGATCAGCGTCTTGCGGCGCTGCGCGAAGCCGGCCTTCACCAGCCGCGTGAAGCGGGCCTCGTCCACCAGCGGGGCGCGGGGCTTCTTGAGCCGCGTGAGGCGCAGCACGGCGGAGTCCACCTTCGGAGGCGGATGGAAGCGCCACGCCTCCAGCGTGAGCACCTGCTCCACGTCGAAGTGCAGGCCGAGCAGCACCGTGAGCAAGCCGTAGTCGCGGTTGCCAGGCTCCGCGGCCAGCCGCACCACGACCTCCTTCTGGAGCGTGAAGACGGCACGCGAGATGCGGGCGCGCTGCGCGAGCACCTGGAAGAGGATGGGGCTGGTGAGGTGGTACGGCAGGTTGCCCACGAGCGCGATGTCGTCCGCGCCGGCCACCTGGGCGAAGTCCACCGTGGCGGCGTTGCCGGGCACCACGCGCACGCCGGGGATGGCTTCCTTCTCCAGCACGGCCACCATGTCGCGGTCGCGCTCCACGGCGGTGACGCGCGCGCCGGTGGCGGCGAGGAAGCGCGTGAGGTGGCCCAGGCCCGGGCCCAGCTCCACCACGGGTTCACCCTCGCGCAGCTCGAGCGCGTCCGAGATGGACTGGAGCGCGTCCGGGTCTCCGAGGAAGTTCTGTCCCCAGCTGTGCTTGGCCCGCAGGCCGTGGCGCTTGAGGATGTCGCGCGGAGAATCCACTGTCAGGCCCCTACTCCATGCGCCAGGCGGGGTCGGCCGCGAGGCGGAAATCACCGCGCAAGCCGCGGCGCCACGCTTCATACCCCGCGACGGCGATCATCGCGCCATTGTCCGTGCACAGCCGCACCGGCGGAAGGAACATGCGCAGGCCCCGCTCCTCCGCGCGCTGCTTGCACAGCGCCCTGAGCCGCGAGTTCGCCGCCACCCCGCCGCACAGCACCAGCTGGTTGTGGCCCAGCTTCTTCGCGGCGGCGACGAGCTTCTTCGACAGCACGTCCGCCACCGCCTCCTGGAACGACGCGCACAGGTCGTGGAGGGCCTGGCCCTCCGGCACGCCGTGCTTCTGGACGTGGTGGAGCACCGACGTCTTCAGCCCGGAGAAGGACACGTCCAGGTTGTCGCCGGGCAGCGCGCGCGGGAAGCGGATGGCCTCCGGGTTGCCCTTCTGGGCCAGCTCGTCGATGGGCTGCCCGCCCGGGTACGGCAGGCCGAGGATGCGCGCCGTCTTGTCGTAGGCCTCGCCCGCGGCGTCGTCGCGCGTGCGGCCCACGAGGCGGTAGTTCCCGTAGTCGCGCACCTCGTAGAGGCTGGTGTGGCCGCCGGAGACGACGAGCCCCAGGAAGGGCGGCGCGGGCGCGTCCTCCAGCAGGCGGATGGCGAGCAGGTGCCCTTCCAGGTGGTTGGCGCCCACGAAGGGCTTGCCGGTGGCGAGGCTCAGCCCCTTGGCCACCTGGAGCCCCACGAGCAGCGCGCCGATGAGACCGGGGCCGGACGTGACGGCGATGAGGTCGATGTCGTCCAGCGTCTTGTCCGCGCGCGTGAGGGCCTCGTGGACGACGGGCATCACCTGGACGATGTGGTTGCGGCTGGCCAGCTCCGGCACGACGCCGCCCCAGCGGCGGTGGATGTCCACCTGCGTGGAGACGACGTCCGACAGGACGCGCCGCCCGTCCTCCACGACGGCGGCGGCGGTTTCATCGCACGAGGTTTCAAGTCCCAGGACGAGCACGACGACTCCGACAACAAGGGCGGGCAGGAGGCGGACAGGCCGCCTCCCCTGCTCATTTCATCCCATTGAGCAGGGCACGCACCTCGTCCGCCGAGCTTCCCGTCGGTTCGAGGAACAGATACTTCTTATAGGCCTCGGCCGCTCGGGTTTGATCACCGGAGAACTGCCGCGAGCTGCCCAGCCAGAACCAGGCCTTCGCGTTCTTGGGCTCCGCATTGACGACGTCCTGGAGCAGCTTGGCCGCTTCCCGGTAGCCGGCCTCGCTGGTGCTGCTGTTGTTGGCCAGCGAGATGCCCAGGCCCGTCTTCGCCTCGATGGAGTCGCTGTCGAGCGCGAGCGCCTTGCGGTAGGCGGTCACGGCGGCCTTGAAGCTCTTGCGGCCCATCGCCGCGCGGCCGTCCTTGATGAAGTCCGCGTAGGTGGCCTTCGCCTGCACCACGGGCGGGGTGGTCTCCGGGGGCG
>NZ_RAWQ01000223.1:0-16722 GCF_003668965.1 Corallococcus sp. AB030 | reverse complement strand
GGACAGATCCCCTGCGCGGTCCAGGAAGGCATCCGCCCCCTCCCGCCGGACCTTCAGACGCATGGGGACACGGGGCGAATCGCGCCGGTCCTCTCCTGCCCTGGAGTCCTGGTTCTCGTTCTGCTCGGACATCGCCGTCGTCTCCCTGCCGCTGCCGCTCTCGTATCCGACCCGGGTCGCGTTCAACCACCGCCCCCGGGTCCAGGCCGGCGCATCATACGCGGGCCCGTCTACCCAGTTGCTCCTGAAAATGCATCCCCCCAGGGGCTCAGGCGCGCTCAGACGCCTCTCAGGCCCCCGTGGCGCAGAACTGCTCGTAATCGATGAGCTCCACCTTCGCCCCCGGCGCGCACACGGGGCACTCCGGGTCACGGCGCAACTTGAGCTCCTGGAAGCGGGTGCCCAGCGAGTCGAAGGTGAGCAGCCGCCCCACCAGCGACTCCCCCACCCCGAGCAGGAGCTTGAGGGCCTCCGTGGCCTGGAGCATCCCGATGAGCCCCGGCAGCACGCCCAGCACGCCGGCTTCCGCGCACGACGGCGCCAGCTCAGGCGGGGGCGGCGCGGGGTAGAGGCAACGGTAGCAGGGCCCCTGGCCGGGGAGGAAGGTGGTCACCTGCCCCTCGAAGCGGAACACGGAGCCGTGGATGTTGGGCTTGCCCATCAGCACGCACGCGTCGTTGAGCAGGTAGCGCGTGGGGAAGTTGTCCCCGCCGTCCAGCACCAGGTCGAAGTCCGCGAGGACGCGCTCCACGTTGGCGGTGGTGAGCCGCTCCTGGAACGGCACCACCTTCACGTCCGGGTTGAGCGCCTCGATGGCGGCCTTCGCGCTCTGGACCTTGGGCTGCCCCCGGCGCTCCAGGGTGTGCAGCACCTGACGCTGGAGGTTGCTCAGGTCCACCACGTCCGCGTCCACCACGCCCAGCGTGCCCACGCCCGCTGCGGCCAGGTACAGCGCCGCCGGTGAGCCCAGCCCGCCCGCGCCCAGCAACAGGACCTTCGACTTGAGCAGCCGCGCCTGTCCCTCCTCCCCTACCTCCGGGAGGATGAGGTGGCGGCGGTAGCGCTCCTTCTGCTCGGCGGAGAGGACGACGGGCTTCTCCACCGGGAGGGCCGCGTCGCTCCAGCGGTTGTAGCCACCCGCGAGCGAGGACACGCGCGTGTAGCCCATCTCCCGCAGCGTGCGGGCCGCGAGCGCGGACCGGGTGCCACCCGCGCAGTAGAGGACCAGCTCCTCGTCGCGGGCCGCCTTCTCCTCGATGCGCAGCTCCAGGTAGCCCCGGGGGATGTGCACCGCGCCTGGGAGCCGGCCGCCCGCGTATTCGTCGGCCTCGCGCACGTCCACGAGCTTCACCTTCGCGCCCGAGCCCAGGAGCTGGTGGACGTGCTCGTGGGAGACCTCGCGGATCTCCTTCTTCACTTCCGACAGCAGGTCGCGGAACGTGGAGGCCATGGGGATTGCGTAACTACTCCAGACGCTCCAGCACCAGCGGGCGGGCCGCGGGCGCCCGGTCGCCGAACTGGTAGGCCGCGAGCAGCCGCGCCTTCACGCCCTCCACCGGACCGGCGTCGTTGTAGTGCACCTGCACCAGGGGCTCGCCCTGCTTCACCGTGTCGCCCACCTTCTTGAGCAGCGTGAAGCCCACGGCCGGGTCGATCTTGCTGTCCACCCGCTGCCGCCCCGCGCCCAACGCCACCGCCGCCAGACCCACGCCTTCCGTGTGGATGCCGGTGACGAAGCCGTCGCGCGGCGCCACCACGTCCGTCGTGGCCTTCGCCGTGGGCAGCAGCGAGTAGTCGTCGATGGAGCGCGGGTCACCGCCCTGCGACTGGACGATTTCCTTGAGCTTCTTGATGGCGCTGCCGTCCTCCACGGAGCGGCGCAGCATCCCGCGCGCCTCTTCCACCGTGGCGGCCTTCTTGCCCAGCACCAGCATCTCCGCCGTCAGGGCGTAGGTGATTTCGGTGTAGTCGTCGGGCGCCTCGCCACGGAGCATGTCCACGGCCTCGCGGACCTCCAGGGCGTTGCCCACCTGGCGGCCCAGGGGCTGATCCATGTCCGTGAGCAGGGCCACGACCTTGCGGTTCATCTCCGCGCCCAGGCCAATCATGGTGCGGGCCAGCACGCGCGCATCGTCCGCCGTCTTCATGAAGGCGCCGCTGCCCACCTTCACGTCGAGCACCAGCGCGTCGATGCCCTCCGCCAGCTTCTTGCTCATGATGGACGACGCGATGAGCGGGATGCAGTCCACCGTCGCCGTCACGTCGCGCAGCGCGTAGAGCTTCTTGTCCGCGGGGGCCACCTGGGCCGTCTGGCCGATGAGGCAGCACCCCACCTCGCGCACCAGCCGGCGGTAGTCCGCGGTGGACAGGTTCACGTTGAAGCCGGGGATGGACTCCAGCTTGTCCAGGGTGCCGCCGGTGTGGCCCAGGCCACGTCCGGAAATCATGGGCACGGGTACGCCGCAGGCCGCCGCCAGGGGCGCCAGGCTCAGGGACACCTTGTCGCCCACGCCACCCGTGGAGTGCTTGTCCACCTTGATGGCCGGCGTGTCGGAGAGGTCCAGCACCTCACCGGAGTGGAGCATGGCGCGGGCCCACGCCCCCAGCTCCCTGGAGTCCAGCCCCTTGAAGAAGATGGCCATGCACATGGCGGCCATCTGGTAGTCGGCCACGGTGCCGGCGGTGTACGCCTGGATGAACGCCTGGATGTCGGACGGGTCCAGCTTGCCGCCGTCGCGCTTGGCCTTGATGAGCTCGTAGGGTTGCACGGGGCAAGGCCATAGCAGGAAGTCCCCTCCCCATGCACCCCTCGCGGGAAGGGAAAGCCCCGGCGGCATCTGGTAGATAGCGGGCCCCATGATGCTCCGCCGACTCCACGTGCTCGCCCTGGCCGCGCTCCTGTGCGCCTGTTCCAAGAAGTCCGAGGACGCCCCCAAGGCCCCCTCCCAGACTTCCACCGCCACGAAGCCCCCCGAGGGAAAGCCCGTCGTCGTAGGGCTCGTCATCGACGTGGGCGGCCGGGGTGATCACTCGTTCAACGACGCGTCCCTGCGCGGCCTGGAGCTGTGGGCCGCCGGCAAGAAGTACGAGGGCGGCAAGTACGTGGACGCCCCCGCTGGCGAAGTGCGTCAGTCCATCTCCTCCGACCTCGCGGCGCTCGCACCGGAAGTGAAGGCGCTGCCGGTGCAGCCGCTGGTGCTCCAGAGCAAGGCGCAGGAGGACTACGCCCCCAACCTCCAGCTGCTCGTGGAACAGGGCGCGAAGCTGACCATCGGCAACGGGTACCTGCTGGCCAACGCGGTGCGCGACGTGGCCACGGAGAACCCGGACGCGAAGTTCCTGCTCATCGACAGCCAGCTGATGGACGCGCAGGGCAAGCCGAAGTCGCTGCCCAACGTGCGCACGGTGCTGTTCAAGGAGCAGGAGGGCAGCTTCCTGGTGGGCGCGCTGGCGGGGCTCGTCACGAAGACGAACAAGGTGGGCTTCGTGGGCGGCATCGAGGTGCCCCTCATCAAGCGCTTCGACGTGGGCTACCGCGCGGGCGTGCGCACCACGAACGCGAAGGCGGCGGACGCGCTGATGGCCGTGTACACGGGCAGCTTCAACAGCGTGTCCGCGGGCAAGGAAGTGGCGCAGGACCTCATCGCCAAGGGCGCGGACGTCATCTTCCACGCGGCGGGCACGGACGGCCTGGGCGTCATCCAGGCGGTGAAGGAGGCGCGCGCGGCGGGCAAGACGGTGTTCGCCATCGGCGTGGACTCGGATCAGTCGCACCTGGCGCCGGACGCCATCCTCACGTCCATGGTGAAGCACAGCGACCTGGCCGTGTACCAGGCGGCGAAGGAGCTGGTGGACGGCAAGCTCACGGCGGGTGAGCAGGTGCTGGGCCTCAAGGAGAACGGCGTGGGCATGGCGGACGTGCGCGTGGAGTTCCCGGGCAAGGCGGAGGCGCTTCAGAAGGTGGAGGAGCTGCGGCAGCGGATCCTCGCCGGGAAGATTGTCGTGCCGGGCACCCAGGCGGAGCTGTCCTCCTTCCAGGTCGCGCAGCCCTGATCTCCCTCCAGCACATCGCGAAGCGCTTCGGGTCGTGCGTGTCCCTGGAGGACGCGTCGCTGGACATCGTCCCGGGGGAGCTGCTCGCCGTGGTGGGCGAGAACGGCGCGGGCAAGTCCAGCCTGATGAACGTGCTGTACGGGCTCTACCACCCGGACGCCGGCACGTTCCTGATGGACGGCAAGCCGGTGCGCTTCAAGAGCCCGCGCGACGCCATCGCGAAGGGCATCGGCATGGTGCACCAGCACTTCATGCTCGTGCCCACGCTGACGGTGGCGGAGAACGTGGTGCTGGGCCGAGAGCCCACGAAGCGCGGCCTGCTGGACCTGGACCGCGCCTGTGACGAGGTGGCGGCCACGGCGAAGCGCTTCGGCTTCCAGTTGGATCCGCGGGCCCGCGTGGACACGCTCACGGTGGGCTCGCAGCAGAAGGTCGAAATCGTCAAGGCGCTGCACCGGGGCGCGCAGGTGCTCATCCTGGACGAGCCCACCGCCGTGCTCACGCCGCAGGAGTCCGACGAGCTGTCGCAGGTGATGCGCGGGCTGGTGGCGCAGGGCCGCACGGTGGTGCTCATCAGCCACAAGCTGAAGGAAGTGCTGGGAGTGGCGGACCGCGTGGCGGTGATGCGCCGGGGCCGCACCGTGGCGGAGGTGCGCGCCAGCGAGACCACCGTCTCCGCGCTGGCCGCGCTGATGGTGGGCGAGGGTTCCAAGGGTGCCGCCATGACCGGCGTGCCCGCGACGGCGGTCGCGACCAGCGGCCTTTCGGGCACCGGAACGACGGGGGTGGCGGAGGCGCGACCTCCCGCGCCCGTTGAACCTGACGCGCTCACGGATTCGGCGGGCCCGGTCATGCTCGAAGCGAAGGACCTGCGGGCCACGGGCGACAACGGCCGTCCGGCGCTCCAGGGCGTGAGCCTCACCGTGCGCGCGGGAGAAATCGTCGGCATCGCCGGGGTCGACGGCAACGGACAGCGCGAGCTGGCGGAGGTGCTCACGGGCCTGCGCAAGCTGGACGGCGGCGAAGGCATGCTGCTCGGCGGTCCACTGGCGGGGCTGACCCCGGCGCTGGCGAAGGCGCGCGGCGTGGGCCACGTCCCCGAGGACCGCCTGGCCCGCGCGGTGGTGAAGGCGATGACGGTGGAGGAGAACGTGGCCCTGGGCCGGCACCGCCAGCCGCCGTTCGCGCGCGGGCCGTGGGTGGACTTCAAGGGCCGCCGCGAGCGCACGAACCAGCTGCTGACCGCCTACGACGTGCGCCCGAACGACCCGGTGGTGGCGCTCCAGGCGCTGTCCGGCGGCAATCAGCAGAAGGTCGTGGTGGCGCGCGAGCTGGACGCGGATCCGAAGCTGCTCGTCGTCGTGCAGCCCACGCGCGGTCTGGACATCGGCGCGGTGGCACAGGTGCATGAACGCCTTCGTGACGCGAAGGCGCGGGGTGCGGGAGTGGTGATGGTGTCGCTGGACCTTGAGGAGGTGCTGTCCCTGTCCGACCGCGTCTACGTCCTCTACGAAGGCCGCGTGACGGGGCACTTCCCGCGCAAGGACCTGGACGAGCGCGAGCTGGGCCGCCGCATGCTGGGCGCGGAGGGAAGCCATGGGTGAGCGGACGCGGCAGGTGCTGCCGTCGGTGCTCTCCGTGCTGCTGGCGCTCGCGGTGTGCTGGTTCCTCATCGCCATCACGCGCGACGTGGACACCGCCACGCGCGCCTATCTCCAGATGCTCTGGGGTGGCGTGGGCAACTGGCCCGCCTTCCTGGACGGCGGCAGTGCCACCACCGTGCTGCGCCCCCTGGGCGAGGCCGCGATGAAGGCCGCGCTGCTCACCCTCACCGGCCTGTCCGTGGCGGTGGCCTTCAAGGTGGGCCTGTTCAACATTGGCGCGCAGGGACAGATGATCTGGGGCGCGCTGGCCGCGGCGCTCGTGGGCGCGCACGTGTCGCTGCCCGGCCTGCTCCACGTCCCGCTGGCCCTCATCGCGGCGGCGCTGGCGGGCGCGGCGTGGGCGAGCATTGCCGGCGTGCTGAAGCTCAAGCGCGGCGTGCACGAGGTCATCTCCACCATCATGCTCAACTGGGTGGCGGTGAGCCTGGTGGACAACTGGCTCGTCATCGGCCCGCTGCGGGCCGTGGCGGAGGGCGCGTCGTCCATCACCGGCACCGCCGAAATCCTCCCCTCCGCGCAGCTGCCCCGGCTGCTGGGGGACAGCTCGCGCCTCAACCTGGGCTTTCCGCTGGCGCTCGCCGCTGCGTTCGGCGTCTGGGTGTGGCTGACCCGCTCGCGCTCCGGCTACGAGACGCGCGCCGTGGGCCTCACCCCGGAAGCGGCCCGCGCAGCCGGCATCCCCACGCTGTGGCGCGCGGGCGGGGCCATGGCGCTCGCGGGCGCGCTGGCGGGCCTGGCGGGCGCGGTGCTGGTGCTGGGCACGGAGGGCCGCTATCCGGGCTCGCTGGGCGCCCCGTACGGCTTCGACGGCATCGCCATCGCGCTCATCGGCAACAACCACCCGCTGGGCGCGGCGCTGTCCGCGGCCGTCTTCGGCGTGCTGCGCGCGGGCGGCACGCGCATGCAGCTGCTCGGCGTGCACAAGAGCTTCCCGGAGCTCATCCAGGGCTTCGCGCTGCTCTTCGTCGCGGGCCGCATGGTGTGGCTCGCCCTGCTGGCGCGGCGCCAGAAGCGCGCGCAGGCCCAGGGCCCGGCCCAGGCCGGAGTGGAGGTGCCCCGTGTTTGAGGTGCTCCACTCGCTCCTCTTCTCCACCCTGGACGCGGCCCCCGCCCTGGTGTTCGCCGCGCTGGGCGCCATGCTCTCCGAGCGCGCGGGCGTGGTGAGCGTGGGCGTCGAGGGCATGATGCGCACTGGCGCCTTCTGCGCGGCCGTGGCGGCGCTCGTGATGCCCACGCCGCTCGCGGTGGGGGTGGGCATGGCCGCGGGCGCGGGCATCGCCGCGGTGCATGGCTTCCTCAGCATCCGCTGGCGGTCGGATCAGGTCGTCTCCGGCATGGCCCTCAACCTGGTGGCCATGGCCGGCGGCACCTACCTGCTGGAGTCGTTCTTCGGCCCCAACGGCACGCCCTCCATCACCCAGCTGTCGCGCTGGAACATCCCGGGCCTGTCCCAGGTCCCGCTGCTGGGCGCGCTGTCCGGCCACGCGGCCCCCACGTACCTGGCGCTCACCCTGCCCTTCCTCTTCCACCTGCTCCTGTCGCGCACGCCGCTGGGCTTGCGCCTGCGCGCCGTGGGCGACAAGCCGCACGCGGTGGCCACGCTGGGCCTGTCCGTGCCCGCCCTGCGCTGGGGCGCGGTGCTGGGCGGCGGGATGATGGCGGGCCTGGGCGGCGCGGTGCTGTCCACCACCGTCCTGGACCGCTTCGAACAGCACACGCCCTCCGGCCTGGGCTTCATGGCCCTGGCCGCCATGGTCTTCGGCCGCTGGACGCCGGTGGGCGCCTTCGCCGCCGCGCTCTTCTTCGCCGCCGGCAACGCGTTGAGAATCGGACTGGCCTCCAGCGCTCCCTGGCTCCTCGACCTGGTTCCCCAGGGCTTCCTGCTCGCCCTGCCCTACCTGTTGACCCTCCTCGTCCTCGCGCTCCAGGGCCAGCGGGGCCACGCCCCCGCCGCGCTGGGCACCCCGTTCGAGCAGGAATCCCGCTGACCATTTTGAGAGGGAACGGGTAATTCACGACCCGGGTCGGGATTCACTTTTGGTCAGGTTCGACCTGCCAAATCTGAAGCGCTCACCTGCCCTGATGCGTCAGGTCATCCTTCAGCGGGCCGCCAACCCCCTGACCTTATTGGATCACGCTTTTCCGTCTTTCCAGTGTGGGCTGATCTGCCGTTGGGTGGACGTCCGGCATGCCGCTGGCATGGGAGTGCGACCATGTCGGATTGCGTAGCGGATAGCGAGCAGGCGCAGGATCCAGGCCTGAGCGTTTCCGGGACGCGGTCCCCCGGGTTCGGGGCAGCGCCTGCGGGCGTTGGCCGGTCCGGTTTCCAGGCTGGGGTGGCATGAACATGCAGACGACGGGAACAGGCTCGACGTCACCCCAGCGCCCGCGGGTCATCGCGGTCGACGTGGAATCCGGCGGAATCGAGCGGGTGCGCTCCATCCTGACTCCGGCGGGCTACGACGTGCTGCCCGCGCGCGGGACGACGGCCGCGCTGGAGGCGGTGTCGCGCCACTCCGCGGACCTGGTGCTGCTGGACGTGGAGCGGGCCCGCACGGTGGGCCTGGCCGCGTACCGGCGCCTTCGCGAGGAACTCTCCCCGCCGCAGTTCCCCATCCTCATGCTCACGCCTTCCGCGGACCGCCAGACGCGCCGCGAGGTGATGGAGGCAGGTGTGGACGACTTGCTGACCACCGAACCGCTGGACCCGCTGGAGCTGAAGGTGCGCGTCCACACGCTGCTGGAGCTCAAGGCGCACCGCGAGCAGGGCGGCCTCCAGGAAGTGCTCCAGGACCCGCGCACGCGCTGGGTGCGGATGGAGCGCCTGGCGCGCGTGGGCACGCTGGCCGCGGACCTGGCCACGCAGATGGACCAGCTGGGCGTGGGCCTGCAGCGGGCGCTGGAGCATGTGCGCGCCCGCGCCGCCCAGGGGCTGCCGCCGGACTCGGAGGAGCTGCTCAAGCTGGGCGTGGCGGGTGAGCAGATGCGCCTGCACGGCCAGCACCTGCTGTCCCTGGGCCCCTCGGGCCCCAAGGACATCCAGCGCTTCGACCTGCGGGAGGTGGTGCCGGAGGTGGTGTCGCGCCTGCGCGCCGCCGGGCGCCTGGGCCGCGCGGACGTGCGCGCGGTGCTGCCGGAGGACCCCATCGCCGTCGTGTTCAACCGCCGTCAGGTGGAGCAGGTGGTGACGGAGCTGGTCTGCAACGCGGTGGACGCCGTGGAGGACGTGAAGGACCGGCCGCGCGTGGTGCAGGTGGGCGTGGAGCTGCCGGACATGTTCGGCGAGTTCGGCCCCCAGCTCTTCGTGAAGGACACCGGCATCGGCATCTTCGAGGACGAGATGCAGGCCATCTTCTCGCCGTACTACACGACCAAGGCCCCGGAGAAGAGCGTGGGCCTGGGCCTCACGGTGGCGCGCACCCTGGTGGAGAGCATGGGCGGCAAGCTGACCGTGAAGAGCCGCGTCAACCTGGGCAGCACCTTCACGGTGGAGCTGCCCGAGCAGACGTCGTCCTGGTAGCCGCTCGAAGCCACCACACGGGCGGGGAAGCACGTCCCCGCCCGCGTGACGCCGGCTAGAAGCGGTAGGCCACGCCCGCCAGCGCTTCCATCGTGAAGTAGCTGTCGTCGAAGCGCGGGACGATGGAGGGCCCCAGCCGCAGGTTGAAGTTCACGTTGAGGTTGTTGTTCACGTAGTACTCCAGGCCGCCTCCGAAGAGGATGGGGATGACCGGCCCGATGCCCTCGCCGAAGTAGACGTTGAACGGCACGTCGATGCCGGCGTTGATCATCAGCGCGCTGCCCACCGGGATGCCCACCACGAACGCCACCGGCAGCGCCATGCCGAACATCGTGTTCCCTCGGGGGAAGTAGACGAACGGACCCGGCTGGAAGGTGATGCCGAAGGCCACCTTGTCCGTCCGGGCGATCATCACGCGCAGCCAGCCCTGGAGCTTGAGGCCCGCGTCGGACGCGTCCACCAGGCCCTCACGGCCCCAGTTGAAGCTGAACTTGCCGCCGATATCGACGTTGTCCGAGCCGCCGTGCAGCAGGCCCAGCGACAGGCCTGGGAAGCCAATCTGCGCGCTGAACACGTTGCGGCCGGAGCCGACGGTCTCCGCCGCCAGCAGGGACCAGCCCTGACCACGAGCCATCGCGGTGCCGGGGACGGCCAGGAGCACGGCCAGGAGGAAACCAGGAATCAAGCGCTTCACGAGGTTCCTTTCAGCAAAGGGCCACGGCACGGGAGCCACGACCCTGTGGGTTGAGTTGAAGGGTGATTCAGGACTCAGGACTCAGGCCGGCTGGCCTCGATCACGCGCCAGCGCCAGGAAGGCGTCGATGAGGGCGGACAGCTTCGCTTCCGCGCGCTGGCGGGCCTGGGGGAGCGGCTCGCCGGGGGCGGGCGTCTCCTTGTGCTCGAAGTAGTATTTGATCTTCGGCTCGGTGCCGGAGGGGCGCAGGGTGACGCGACCGCCGCCCTCCAGCACGAAGGCGACGACGTTGGACGGGGGCAGGCCGCCCTCGCCCTTCTCGTAGTCGCGCACGCTGCTCACCGGGGTGCCGCCGATGTTCGCGGGCGGCGACGCGCGGAAGGCCTGCATGATGGCGCGGATGGTCTGCGCGCCGGCCGCACCCGGGAGCGTCACGTTGCGCTGGGCGCCCACGTGCAGGCCGAAGCGGCGCTGGATCTCCTCCAGGTAGCCCAGGACGGTGGTGCCGCGCGCCTGGCACCACGCGGCCATGTCCGCGACGACCAGGGCCGCGCCCACGCCGTCCTTGTCGCGCGTGGCGGTGCCCACGGTGTAGCCGAGCGCCTCCTCGTAGCCGAAGACGAACTGCGTGCCTTCCTTCGCCGTGCGCTCCAGCGCGCGGTTGGCGATCCACTTGAAGCCGGTGAGGACCTCGTCGTACGCGGCGTCCAGCCCGCGCGCGATTTCGCCCAGCTGCGTGGAGGACACGATGGTGGTGACGACGTGCGGACGCGCGCGCTTCGTCCCCTGCGTGAGGACGTAGTGGCCCAGGAGCACGCCCACCTCGTTGCCGGTGAGCAGGCGCAGCTTCCCGGAGGCATCCCGCGCCATCACCGCCAGCCGGTCCGCGTCCGGGTCGTTGGCCAGCACCACGTCCGCCTTCACGCGCTCCGCGGTGGCGATGGACAGGTCCATGGCGCCCGGCTCTTCGGGGTTCGGGAAGCGCACGGTGGGGAAGCGGCCGTCGGGCTGCTGCTGCTCGGCCACCGGCGTCACGCGCGGGAAGCCCGCCTCCTTGAGCGCCAGTGCCGCCCACGCGCCGCCCACGCCGTGCATGGCGGTGTAGACGATGGACAGCGTGTCGCTGCCCTTGCGGTACAGGCGCAGGTCCAGGATGGCGCGCAGGTACGCGTGGCCCACGTCCTCCGGCAGGTCGCGCCACAGCCCCTTCGCGCGCCCTTCCGCGGGCGTGAGCAGGGGGACTTCATTGGCGGGCTCCACCTTCGCGATGGCGTCCGCGATGCCCACGTCCTGCGGCGGGACGATTTGCGCGCCGTTGCCCCAGTAGACCTTGTAGCCGTTGTACTCGGGCGGGTTGTGGCTGGCGGTCACCATCACCGCGGCGGCGGCGTTGAGGTGCAGCACGGCGAACGCGGTGACGGGCGTGGGCACCGGCTCCGGGAAGACGTGCGCGGGGATGCCCTCCGCGATGAACACGGCGGCGGTGTCCTCCGCCAGCTCCTTGCTCAAGCGGCGAGCGTCACGGCCCACCACCACGCCGCGCGTGGTGACGTCCGGCACGGTGGCCTTGAGGTAGCGCGCCAGGCCCGCGGTGGTGCGGCGCACGACGGCGCGGTTCATCCGGTTGGGGCCGGCGCCCAGCACGCCACGCAGGCCGGCGGTGCCGAACTCCAGGTCCTGCGCGAAGCGGTCCGCCAGGTCCGCCCAGTCCGACTTCGCGAGCACATTGGCCAGCTCCGCCTGGGTCTCCGGATCCGGATCCGCCTTGCGCCAGGCCTCCGCCCGCTCCCTGAGTCCGGTCGTGTCCATCGCGCGTTGCCTCGTGGTTGAAGAGGGGCGTTCAGCCCTTGTAATCGGTGAGGTGCTTACGGCGCACCGGCCCCTTGGGGCCATCCTTGTTGTTCTGACACGCGACGCAGAACTCCGCGTAGGGCATGGCCTTGAGGCGGCCCATGGGAATCTCGTCGCCGCACTCCTCGCACTCGCCGAAGGAGTCCGGGTCCTCGCGCAGCTTGCCCAGGGCCTTCACCACGCGCGCCAGCGTGCCGTCGGTGTTGCGGTTCCGGCTGGAGGCGATGGCCTGCATCATCTCGTTGAGGGGCTGCTCGTCCTCGTCGCCGCCCACGCGCGCCTCGTCGGTGCGGTTGGGCTCGATGCGCATGGGCGTCTTCCCGGTCAGCTCCGCGTGGAGCGCGAGCAACTGCTGCAGGAAGTCCTCTCGCTGCTTCGGGGTCACGGTGCGTGCTCCAGCAAGGTCAGTACTGCGCGGTGGAGATCTGCCCGGTGACGATGGCCACGGACGCGGAAGCACCCAGGCGGTTGGCGCCCGCGCGGATGAGCTTCACGGCGTCCTCGGCGGAGCGCACGCCGCCGGAGGCCTTCACGCCCACGTCGTCGCCCACCACCGCGCGCATCAGCTCGATGTCCTTCACCGTGGCGCCGCCGGGCCCGAAGCCGGTGGACGTCTTCACGAACGCGGCGCCCGCGGCCTTGGACAGCGCGCACGCGACGACCTTCTCCTCGTCCGTGAGGTGGCCCGTCTCCAGGATGACCTTCACGGGGATGGGGTGGCTGGCCTCCACCACCGCGGCGATGTCCTGGTGCACGCGCTGGTAGTCGTGCGCCTTGAGCGCGCCCAGGTTGATCACCATGTCGATTTCACGCGCGCCCGCGCGGATGGCCTCGCGCGCCTCGAAGGCCTTCGCGGACGACAGCGCGGCCCCCAGGGGGAAGCCCACCACGGCGATGGGCACGGAGTTCGAACCGGCCAGCACGCGCGCGGCGGTGGCCACGTGGCAGCTGTTCACGCAAACGGTGGCGAAGCCGTACTGGCGGGCCTCCTCGGCCACGCGCACCACGTCCTCGGTGCGCGCTTCGGGCTTGAGCAGCGTGTGGTCGATGTACGGGGCCAGGTCCGAGGCCTTCACGAGGGTGGCCGGGTCCACGCGCGCGGTGGCGGTCTTCACGCCGGGCGGGCGCGGGGGCTCCGGGTTCAGGAGGCCGGCGGGTGCGGGCGGCACCGCCTCCTGCTGGGCCTTCCAGGCGTGCAGACGATGACGGGCCTGGTCGACCAGCTCTTCCAGGACGGTGAAGAAGGCTTCGGCGTCGGACGGCATGCCGCGCCCCTTAGCCCACTCCCGGCCCTCGGGGAAGCGCTCGCGGGAGGTGGGAGCGCCCGGTCAACGCACGGGGTGCCGCGAAGGGGAGCGGGGCTGTAGAGTTCCATCCCGTGAAGGTCTTCGCGCGGCTGCTCGCACTCCTTGTCCTCTTCCTCGCGGCGGTGCCGGGCCACGCGGCGGCTCCGGCCTCCGCGGCCCTGCCCTCCCCTGCCCCGGGCCGGCTCTCGGTCTACTTCCTCGACGTGGGCCAGGGGGACGCGGCGCTCATCGTGTCGCCCACGGGCAAGACGGTGCTCATCGACGGAGGGCCTCCGGAGGCCGGCACGCGGCTGGCGGCGCGGCTGCGCGAGCTGGTGAAGGGCCCGCTGGACCTGGTCATCCTCACCCACCCGCACCTGGACCACCTGGGAGGGCTGCGCGCGGCGGTGAAGGCGGTGGGCGCCAGGCGCTTCATGGACCCCGGCTTCGACCACCCGAGCGAGGCGTACCGAGACCTGCTGGACTTCGTGGGCCGCGAGGTGGGCCAGGTGATGAGCCCGGAGCCCAACCCCAACTCGCCCCAGACGCTGCTCACCGTGGGCCTGGGGGAAGGCGTGGCGCTCACCGTGCTCTGGCCGCGCGTGCCCCAGGAGCCGTTCCTCACGAGCACGCGCTCGGACCCGAACGCGAACTCCATCGTCACCAAGCTCACCTATGGGAAGACGGCGTTCCTCTTCACGGGGGACTCGGAGCCACCCACGGAGGAGGTGCTGCTGCAGAAGCCCGTGGACCTCACCGCCACGGTGCTGAAGGTGGCGCACCACGGCGGCAAGCACTCCTCCACCGCGGCCTTCCTGGAGCGCGTGAAGCCGCAGGCGGCGGTCATCTCCTGCGGCGTGGGCAACGACTACGGCCACCCGAGCCCGGAGGTCCTGGGCCGCCTGAGCGACGTGCGCGCCCGCGCCTTCCGCACCGACCAGGACGGCGAGGTGATGGCGGTGAGCGACGGCACGACCGTGACGCTGCGCTCGACGAAGGGCACCGCCGGGGCCACCAGCCTGTCCGGCACGCAGCAGGCGGGGAGCCCGGTGGCGCTCGGCCCCATCGAACCCACGCCCCTCGGCCGCTCCAGCCGCTCCACGGCGAAGGAACCGGAGCCCGGCGCGTCCCGGACGCGGAAGCCGGTGGATCCCACTGCGCCCACGGGCACGTCCGAAGCCACGGGCGAGCGCTACGTGTCGCTCAAGGGCAGCAAGGTGTTCCACAGCGAGAACTGCAAGACCTTGAAGCGCTCGAAGAACGAGCGCACCGTCTACACCAGCCGCGCCGACGCCCTGCGTGAGCGCCGCCCCGCCGAGGATTGTCATCCATGAAGGCCCGCATCGCGCTGGGAGTGGGGCTGCTGCTCGCCTCCCTGGCCTGTCAGCAGCAGCCGTCCGCGCCACCCGCGCAGAAGCCCCCGGAGAAGTCGCGCTACTTCGGCGGCGCGCCGGACGGGAAGCTCCACGTGTACTTCTTCGACGTGGGCGCGGGGGATGCCGCGCTCATCGTCACGCCGCGAGGCAACACGGTGCTGGTGGACTCCGGCCCCGCGTCCGCCGAGTCGCACCTGGTGAACCGGCTGCCGGAGCTGCTGCGCCGGGAGCTGGACCTGGTGGTCCTCACCCAGCCAGACCCGAAGCACCACGGCGCGCTGGAGGCGGTGCTCAAGCGCGTGGGCGCGCGGCGGCTGATGGAACCCCAGCTGCCGGACACGTCGAAGGCCTACGACGCGCTGCTGACGGCGGTGGGCTCGCGAGGGGTCCAGATTCTGTCGCCCGCGCCGCCGTCGTCCGCGCCCAAGGAGCTGGTCCGGTTGACGCTGGAGGACGGGGTGAACCTCACGGTGCTCTGGCCCCGGGCGCCCGCGGAGCCGCTCTTGAAGGAGGCCCCGGACGCGGAGGGCCGCAACGCGGCGAACTCCATCATGCTGCGCCTGACGTACGCCGACACGTCGGTCGTCTTCGCGGGCGGCGCGCGGGGAGAGACGGAGGCCCGGCTGCTGGAGCGCGGGCTCTTGTCCTCCGCCACGCTGCTGAAGGTCGCCTCGCCCGGCGTGGAGGGGGCGAACTCGCAGGCGTACCTGGAGGAGGTGCGGCCACAGGCGGCGGTGATCAGCGGGGATGACAGCCAGGGGAAGAACCCGAAGGTGAAGGAACTCCTCGCGCGGCTGCGCGGCGTGGATGCACGGGCCTTCCGCACGGACGTGAACGGAGAGGTGCACGCGGTGAGCGACGGCAAGCAGTTCGAGCTGTCGCTCCAGCGTCCGACTCCGGGCGAGCCCGGCGGCACGCGGCGCGTCTTCCCGGGGTTGGATCCGCGCCCGGCGCTGGTGCGGACGGCGAAGCCCGCGCCCGTGGTGAAGCCCACGCCCACCGAACCGCCCGCCATCCGGACGGAGCCCGCGCGTGTCGCCGAGACCCCGCGTGACAACAAGACCCGCGTCAGCAACGTGACGGACGTGGATGACCTGCCCATCGCGCGCAAGGGCACGCGGACGGAGACGGCCCCGCCCAAGGCGGTGCGCTCGTCCACCAGCACGTCCACGTCCATGACGGGCAACTACATGGCGAGCAAGAACAAGCGCATCTTCCACAAGTCCACCTGCCGGAGCGTGAGGCTCATCAACGATGAGAACCTGCTCACGTGGAGCACGCGTGACGCGGCATTGAAGTCGGGCCGCAAGCCCGCCGGAGACTGCGACCCGTGACGAAGAAGACGAAGCCCCGGTCCAGGGCCACGGTGGACCGCATCGAGGACGACGTCGCCGTGCTGGTGGTGGACGGCCAGCAGGTGACCCGCGCGTTGGACACCCTGCCCTCCGGCGTGCGCGAAGGGGACGTCGTGGACCTGGAGACGGGGACGGTGGACGCAGAAGCCACCGAATCCCTGCGCGCCGACGTCCGCTCCGCGAGGGAACAGGCGATGCGAGGCAAGAAGCCGCCCGCGGGCGACTTCGACCTCTGAGCCGAAGCGTCCTGCTCGACATGCCGGAGTACCCGGCCGGAGCAGGACGTGGCGGGAGGGCCTGCCCACCGCGTCACGCGGAAGCAGGCCCACCCCACACGTGGACTACGGCGTGGAACCTTCCGCCGGAGCCGTGGCCTCACCCTCCGCCGGGGCGCCCTGCGAAGGCGCCGAGGGTTCGGCGGCGGCCGGAGGAGGCGCCACGGGTTCGGCGGCGCCGGGAGCGGGAGCGGCCTGACGCGGAGCCGGAGCGGGCGGAGGCGCCTTGCCGGTCACCTTGTTGACCATGTCCGCGAGGGCGGGAGGCAGCATGCCCGCCGCGGACAGGCCGAACAGCGCCACCGCCGGCAGGACGATGAGCAGCACCAGCACCAGCGCCACCACCTTCAGCGGGCTGCCACGGCGGGCAGGAACCACCGGACGCTTGCGCGCGGCCTTCGAGTCCTGCGCCTGGCGCGCGTCCTCTTCCTCCTCCTCGTCGTTGCGAGGGTCTTCGCGCGTCTCGTCCTGGCCGAGGTCCTCTTCGTCCGAACCGTCGCCCCGGTTGCCGGGCAGGTCCAGGTCGGAGAACAGCTCGTTGAGGGGCGCTCCGCTCGCCGCGGGGGCATCCTCCACGGGCGGAGCCACCGCGCGACGCGGGGCGGGCGTGGGCACCGGGGCGGGCGCCGCGCGGTTGTTGCCGTAGAG
>NZ_RAWQ01000222.1:0-16940 GCF_003668965.1 Corallococcus sp. AB030 | reverse complement strand
AACCCCCGACGCGGGCCCCCAGCCCTGATCTCCAGGGGTTGGGTGACCCCATGAAAAAGACGCGGCTGGCATGCTCCGTTGGGACCCAGAAATGTCCTGCATCCGACGTCGAAATCGGCCCTCGTGTGTGATCATAGATTGCAAGCCGCGATCCCACTGACCCGGCAGCCGCCTACTGGATCTAGCGTTGACACACTGGATGCCCCCCCATAGCTTGTGGGCCGCCGAGCGGCGGGCCGGGGTTCCGGCCGGCTGCTCTTGAGCTCTGGAGGCAGTGTGGTTTTCTTGCGCGACGCCTGCTTCTGTCCGACAAATAGCTACATGTCGGCCTCCTGTTTCAAGGCCATCGGGTCCTGATCGGAAGAAGCAGTCCCGCCCTCCTATCTCTGAAGCCGTCATCTACGGGGCAGTCCGCCCTGCTGGCTACGCCATTGCCTTGCCCGGAAGTGAGACGCCCTTGACCGTCCAGACGCCTTTCAAGCCGAACGCCGTCGCCTCGCCACCCCCCGACTCCGCCGCCGTGGCGCCCGCCACGCAAGCCCCGTCGGCCACCGGCGACTTCACCACCACCATGCGGGTGAAGAAGCGCAACGGCACGGCGGAGCCGGTGGACCTCAACAAGATCGTCCGCGCGGTGGGCAAGTCGTGCGTGGGCCTGTCGCGCGTGGACGTGATGCGCGTGGCCACCAAGACCATCAGCGGCCTGTATGACGGCGCCACCACGCGGGAGCTGGACAGCCTGTCCATCCAGACCGCCGCGGCGCTCATCGTGGAGGAGCCCGAGTACGCCCGGCTCTCCGCGCGCCTGCTCTCCACCTTCATGCAGAAGGAGGTCAGCAACCAGGACATCCAGTCCTTCAGCCAGTCCGTCGCCGCCGGCCACAAGCACGGCCTCATCGCGGACCGCCTGCTCACCTTCGTCCAGGCCAACGCGCGCAAGCTCAACGCCGCCATCGACCCGGTCCGCAACGACCTGTTCGAGTACTTCGGCCTGCGCACCGTCTACGACCGCTACCTGCTCAAGAACCCGCAGACGCGCGAAGTGATTGAGACGCCGCAGGACTTCTTCCTCCGCGTGGCGTGCTCCCTGTCCGGCGACAACGCGCGCGAGGCCATCGAGCTCTACCGCCTGTTCAGCTCGCTGGAGTACCTGCCCAGCTCCCCCACCCTGTTCAACTCCGGCACGCGCCACGAGCAGCTCTCCAGCTGCTTCCTCCTGGACTCGCCGGCGGACGAGCTGGACGCCATCTACAAGAAGTATTCGGACATCGCGATGCTGTCGAAGTTCAGCGGCGGCATCGGCGTGGCGTACCACCGCGTGCGCGCGCGCGGCTCGCTCATCAAGTCCACCAACGGCCACTCCAACGGCATCGTCCCGTGGCTCAAGACGCTGGACGCGTCCGTGGCGGCGGTGAACCAGGGCGGCAAGCGCAAGGGCGCGTGCTGCGTGTACCTGGAGACGTGGCACGCGGACATCGAGGACTTCCTCGAGCTGCGCGACAACACCGGTGACGAGGCCCGCCGCGCGCACAACCTGAACCTGGCCAACTGGGTGCCGGACCTCTTCATGCGCCGCGTGGAGGCCGACCAGGAGTGGAGCCTCTTCGACCCGAAGACGACGCCCCACCTCACCGACCTCTTCGGCGAGGCCTTCGAGAAGGCCTACGCGGAGGCCGAAGCGCAGGGCCACGCCGTGCGCAAGGTGAAGGCGCGCGACCTGTACGCCCGGATGATGAAGGTGCTGGCCCAGACGGGCAACGGCTGGATGACCTTCAAGGACATCTGCAACCGCAAGAGCAACCAGACGGGCCAGCCGGGCAACGTCATCCACCTGTCCAACCTGTGCACCGAAATCCTGGAGGTCACGAGCCAGGGTGAGACGGCGGTGTGCAACCTGGGCTCGCTCAACCTGGGCCGCATGGTGAAGGACGGGAAGTTCGACTTCGACCAGCTGCGCTCCAACGCGATGCTCGCGCTCAAGCAGTTGGACCGCGTCATCGACCTCAACTACTACCCCATCCCCACCGCCGCGGACTCCAACCGCCGCTGGCGCCCGGTGGGCCTGGGCCTGATGGGCCTCCAGGACGTCTTCTTCCAGCTGCGCCTGCCCTTCGACTCCGTGGAGGCGCGCAACCTGTCCAAGAAGATTTCGGAGGAGATCTACTACGCGGCGCTCGTCACCTCCTCCGACCTGGCGGAGCAGTTCGGCGCGCACCCGTCCTTCCCGGAGACGCGCGCGGCCAAGGGCGAGCTCCAGTTCGACAGCTGGGGCATCGTCCCGGAGGACACGCTGCGCTGGGACGCGCTGCGCTCGCGCATCATGAAGGTGGGCCTGCGCAACTCGCTGATGATCGCCATCGCGCCCACGGCCACCATCGCGTCCATCGCCGGCTGCTACGAGTGCATCGAGCCGCAGGTGTCCAACCTCTTCAAGCGGGAGACGCTGTCCGGTGACTTCCTCCAGGTGAACCGCTACCTGGTGCGCGACCTGCAGCAACTGGGCCTCTGGAACGAGAGCACCCGCAACCGCATCAAGCTGGCCGAAGGCAGCGTGCAGGACCTCACGGAGCTGCCGGAGGCGCTGCGCGCCATCTACCGCACCGCGTGGGAGCTCCCCATGCGCGCGCTGCTGGACATGGGCGCGGACCGCGGCGCCTTCATCGACCAGAGCCAGTCGCTCAACCTCTTCGTGGAGACGCCCAACATCGGGAAGCTGTCCTCGATGTACTTCTACGCGTGGCAGAAGGGGCTGAAGACCACGTATTACATGCGCTCGCGCCCGGCGACCCGCATCGCCAAGGCCACCGTGGGCCAGGGCGGCCCGACGATGACGGCCGCCCCCACGCCCGCGCCGCAGGTGGTGACGGCGGAGGCGGAAGCGGTGGCGTGCTCGCTGGAGAACCCCGAGGCGTGCGAGGCCTGCCAGTAGTCCCTGGCGGTCCCCACCCTGCTGTCCCCTGTCGTCGTGTGAGTAAGGGAGTACCGAAGCAATGCTGCTCGATCCGGGAATGAACCTGACGCTGCGCCCCATGGCGTATCCCGTCTTCTTCGAGATGTACCGCAACGCCATCAAGAACACCTGGACGGTGGAGGAGATCGACTTCTCCACGGACCTGGTGGACCTGCGCTCGAAGATGACGGACGCGGAGCGTCACCTCATCCACCGGCTGGTGGCCTTCTTCGCCACGGGCGACTCCATCGTCGGCAACAACCTGGTGCTCAACCTCTACAAGCACCTGAACGCGCCCGAAGCGCGCATGTACCTGTCGCGCCAGCTCTATGAAGAGGCCCTGCACGTCCAGTTCTACCTGACGCTGCTGGACAGCTACGTGCCGGACCCGGCGGAGCGCGCCAAGGCCTTCGCGGCGGTGGACAACATCCCGTCCATCCAGCGCAAGGCGCGCTTCTGCATGAAGTGGATGGACAGCATCCAGGCGCTGGATCAGGTCCGTTCCAAGTCGGACCGCCGCCAGTTCCTCTTGAACCTCATCTGCTTCGCGGGCTGCATTGAAGGACTCTTCTTCTTCGCGGCCTTCGCCTACGTGTACTTCCTGCGCAGCAAGGGGCTGCTGAACGGTCTGGCCGCGGGCACCAACTGGGTGTTCCGCGACGAGTCCGCCCACATGACCTTCGCCTTCGAGGCCATCAAGACCGCGCGCAAGGAGGAGCCGGACCTCTTCGACGCGGGCATGGAGAAGGACGTCGTGCAGATGATGCGCGACGCGGTGGAGTGCGAGACGCAGTTCGCCCAGGACCTGCTGAGCGGCGGCGTGATGGGCCTCTCCGTACAGGAGATGCGCGGCTACCTGGAGTACGTGGCCGACCAGCGCCTGCAGATGCTGGGCATCGCCCCCGTCTTCCACACCAAGAACCCGCTGCACTTCATGGACCTGCAGGACGTGCAGGAGCTCACCAACTTCTTCGAGCGCCGCGTGTCGTCCTACCAGGTCGCCGTGGGCGTGGGCGCCGCCAACGACGTCGTCTTCGACGCCGCCTTCTAGGCCTCTCCCCTGCTTCACACACAAAGGCCGTGCCCCGCGACGAAGCGAGGCACGGCCTTCGTGCTTCCAACCCTCTTTAGACGGGGTGCTCCACGTCGCGCGGGCCCGCCACGCGCTCCCGGCGCTCCTCGTCCGTCGCCTGCTCCGCGCGCGCGGCCGTAATCTGCACCGCCGGGCGGTTCACCAGCCGGTACACTGCGGACGCGAAGGCAGCCCCCAACAGCGGCGCGATGATGAACATCCACAGCTGGCGCAGGGCGTCGCCTCCGGCGAACAGCGCCGGGCCCAGGCTGCGCGCCGGGTTCACCGACGTGTTGGTGATGGGGATGCCCACCAGGTGGATGAGCGTCAGCACCAGGCCAATGGCCACGCCCGCGAAGCCCACCGGCGCCCGCGAGTCCGTGGCCCCCAGCACCGTCAGCACCAGCAGGAAGGTGAGCACCACCTCCGCGATGAAGGCCGCCCCGCCGCCGTAGCCCTCCGGCGACGCCACCCCGTAGCCGTTGCTGCCCAGCCCCTCCGCACCCGCGGAGTACCCGCCCGGCGCGCCCTTCGCGATGAGCAGCACCACGCCCGCGGCGAGGATGGCGCCCACGCACTGCGCGATGACGTAGCCAGCCAGGTGCCGCTTGTCGAACTTGCCCGCCATCATCAGGCCCACCGTCACGGCCGGGTTCACGTGGCAGCCGGAGATGGGGCCAATCGTGTACACCATGGCCAGCAGCGACAGCCCGAAGGCGAAGGCCACGCCCAGGAAGCCGATGCGGTCGCCCGCCAGCACCGCCGCCCCAACGCCTCCGAGCACCAGCACGAAGGTGCCCACCGCTTCCGCCAGGTACTTCTGCATCGCGTCGCCATTGGTGGGGGCCGTCCGGGCGGCCCTCACGTTTCCGTCTCGCATGTTCAAGCCTCCTCAGGGGTCCAGAGGAGAGGCTGTGCATGCGTGCGCCCCACAACGCGTGAGGGCCCTGCACACGGCCGCCGTGCGGCGCATGGACAAGGCCCTCGCAGTCCCGAGGCCCCCACCCCGAAGGGAGGGGCACCCGAGCCCATCAGGCGTTTCTCAGACGTGCTTCCAGATGCCGATGAACGGCAGGTTCCGGTACTTCTCGCCGTAGTCCAGGCCGTACCCGACGACGAACTTGTCCTCGATGACGAAGCCCTTGTAGTCGATTTCCACCTTCGCCTTGGCCCGCGCGGGCTTCTCCAGCAGCGAGCAGATCTTCACCGACGCCGGGTGCCGCGCCCGGAGGTTCTCCAGGAGGAAGCTCATGGTGAGCCCCGTGTCGATGATGTCCTCGATGATGAGCAGGTGCTTGCCCGCCATCGGCTTGGACACGTCCGTGGTGATGCGCACCTCGCCCGTGGACTCCGTACCGCCGTGGTAGCTGGACACGCCCAGGAACTCGAGCGTCAGCGGCAAGTCAATGGCGCGCGCCAGGTCGATGGCGAAGAACGCGGAGCCCTTGAGCACGCAGATGAGCGTCAGCTCCTTGCCCTCGTAGTCGCGGGTAATCTGCGCGCCCAGCTCCTTCACGCGCGCCTGCACGGCCTCCTCGGAGATGAGGACGCCGACATCCTTCTCGTGGAACGTCGTCACCGGGTGCTCCCTCTACACGTAGGCGTTGTTCATGATCTCCCCGAAGCCGCCGCCGCCGGGGACGATGTACTGACGGTCATCCAGGCCCCGCTCCTTCTCCCAGAGCAGGCCCGGCGCGGTGCCGAACACCTCCGGCGGGGACAGGCCGCGGTCCAGACGGAGCGCGTAGATGATGACGTCCGGGTGCTCCGTCGTCATCCGGCGCAGGTACTCCGGCGTGACGATGAGGTTGAGCGTGATGATGCGCCGGGCCTTCCCGGGCACCCTCGTCTTGTACAGCTGGATGGCCGTGGCCAGGCTGCCGCCCGTGGCCCCCATGGGGTCCGGGAACAGCACGAACGCGTCATCCACGTCCCCGCCAATCTTCGCGCCGCCAATCTCCGAACCCACCACCGCCTGGGCCGCGTCGATCATCCGGCTCATGATGATGTGGTCCTGGCGCACCAGGGACGGATCCACCGTGAAGTTGAGCAGGTCATACGTCACCTGCGACGGCAGCGTGCCCGCCCGCGCGATGTTCACCGTCACCACGCGCAGCTGCGGGTCCACCACCTCGCCCTGGTAGATGCCCAGGGGCGTGGAGTCGATCATGCGGGTGGGAATGGTCACCATCTTGCGCGGGAACTCCGCGTTGATGACCGTCTTCACCAGGTCCGCGTAGAGCTGCTCCACCAGCCGGTTGATCTGCGGCTGCAGCGTGCCCTTGGCGCACAGCGTGGCCAGTTGGGAGAGGAGAAACGGATTTCCCACCAGGTGGACGCTGGGACCATAGTGGTGGGCCATCTCGTTCAACTTGAACGGCACGTTCGCGTAGAGAGTGTCGCGCATCGGATGGGGCTCCCGCGCCGGTGACAGGCGGATTGAGGCTTTCAGTCGAACAGCTTCAGCGTCTGCGGAGGGCTCGCCTCCGCGGGTTCCGCCACGTGACACTTGCGGCAGCGCGGCTCGTAGGCACCCGCCGCGCCCACCACCACCCGCTCCTCGCTGCCAATGATGCGCTGCGAACGGTTGGCCGGGTTCCCGCACACCGCGCAGATGGCCAGCTCCTTCGTCACGTACTCCGCCACCGCCATCAGCTGCGGCATCGGCTCGAAGGGGCGCCCCTGGTAGTCCTGGTCCAGGCCCGCGCAGATGACGCGCATGCCCCGTTGGGCGAGCGCCTCGCACACCTGCACCACTTCTCCGCCCAGGAACTGCACCTCGTCGATGCCCACCACCTGCGTGTCGGGGGACAGGTGCCGGAAAATTTCTTCAGCCCTTTCGATAGGCAGGGACGTCAATTTCAACTGGCTGTGGCTGACCACCTGCGTGTCGTCGTAGCGGGTGTCGATGCGCGGCTTGAACACGCGCACCTTCTGCCGGCCGTACAGCGCGCGCTTGACGCGACGGATCAACTCCTCCGTCTTGCCGGAGAACATCGATCCGCAGATGACCTCTATCCACCCGATATCTTTGGGGAATTGATGCAATGGGCACTCGTCTCGGTGTGGCTGGGCGGGGCGAATCTCCGCGACCCATCCCTTCCCGTCAATTTCGTTTCCAGGCCGGCAAGCCCCCGCCTCCGCCGCCTGCCCGGCTGCTTCCCATGAAGTCCCGGAAGCCCTGGCAAGGGATTTGAATAGCCCTGGCTCCAGGTAGCAGGACGGGAACCTTGGGGGTGGGGCGTGGCGGCGACGGCGAACGAGGTGCAGGCGGGGAGTTGGGCGCAGCAGGCTTCTTTCTACACGTCACCGGCGTCGGTGGCGCTGCTCATGCTGAACCTGTTGGACGGGCTGTTCACCCTGCTCTTCCTGCAGCTGGGGGTGGCGGAGGAGCTCAACCCGGTGATGCGCGTGGCGTACGAGCAGTCACCGCTGCTCTTCATGTTCTCCAAGCTGCTCATCGTGAACGCGGGGCTGTGCCTGCTGTGCCTGCACCGCCGGCTCAAGGCCAGCCGCCTCGCCATCCGCGCGGGCGCCATCGTCTACGCCATCATCGTGGTCTACCACCTGGCCTTCCTCGCCCACCTGGTGAGTCATTGGCCCTTCGGGGCATGACGGCTGGAGGCCCAGTGAACGGTCCCCAGCGCGACAGGTAGGGGGTGCTTGCTTTTCACCTTCAGTCTGTCCCAGGCTTCCCCGTAGCTCCGGCCTTCCAGGTTCGGGGGGGGACCATGAACATCACCGACGTCCGGGTGTTTCCGGTCGAAGAGGACAAGCTCAAGGCGTACGTCACCATCACCCTGGATCACTGCTTCGTCGTGCGCGACCTGAAGGTGATCCACGGCTCCACCGGGCTCTTCATCGCGATGCCCGCGAAAAAACGGAAGGACGGGACCTACAAGGACATCGCCCATCCGTTGAACGCGGACACGCGAAGCCAGATGGAGCGGGTCATCCTCATCGAGTACGAGAAACACCTTCACCAGGCGCAGAACGGGACGCTCGGTCCCGTGGCGGCTGAACTCGACTAACGAACTTCCATTCGGGGCGCGCACGGGTTAGTCAGCGCCCCCATGCAGCCGTCGCGTGACTTCAAGGTGTTCGCCGGGAACTCGAACCCGGCGTTGGCGCAGCGCATCTGCGAATACCTCCAGCGGCCCCTGGGCAACGCGGTGGTGGACACGTTCTCCGACGGGGAGATCCACGTCGAGATCGGCGAGAACGTGCGAGGACAGGACGTGTTCATCGTCCAGTCCACCTGTCCGCCGACGAATCACCACCTGATGGAGCTGCTGATCATGTGCGACGCCCTCAAGCGGGCGAGCGCCGGCTCCATCACCGCCGTGATGCCGTACTACGGGTACGCGCGACAGGACCGGAAGGTGGCGGCCCGCACGCCCATCACCGCCAAGCTGGTGGCGGACATGCTGGAGGTCGCGGGCGTCAACCGGGTGGTGTCCATGGACATGCACGCCGGGCAGATCCAGGGCTTCTTCAACATGCCCTCGGATCATCTCTACGGCTCGCCGGTGTTCCTGGAGGACATCCGCAAGCGCTTCACGGAGTCGAGCGAGCTGGTCATCGTCAGCCCGGACGCCGGCGGCGTGGAGCGCGCGCGCGCCTACTCCAAGCGGCTGAACACGGGGCTGGCCATCATCGACAAGCGCCGCCCGCGCCCCAACGCCTCGGAGGTGATGAACCTCATTGGCGACGTGAACGGCAAGGACGCCATCCTGGTAGACGACATGGTGGACACCGCGGGCACGCTCGCCCAGGCGGCCCTCGCGCTGAAGGACAAGGGCGCGCGCCGGGTGCTCGCGTACGCGGTGCACCCCATCCTGTCCGGCCCCGCCATCCAGCGCATCACCGACTCCGTCCTGGAGGAGGTCGTCTTCACGGACACGGTGCCGCTCGCGGCCAACGCCAAGGCGTGCCCGAAGATCCGCGCCCTGCAGACGGACGCCCTCTTCGGGGAAGCCATCGCGCGCATCCACCGCGCGGACTCGCTGAGCTCGCTGTTCGTCTGAAGTCCGTCCGAGCTTGAGAGCCGCCTGGAGTCCGGGCGGCTTGACGAAGGACCCCGGGGGCTGGCATGTCCGGCCCCCTCCACCGGTTCCATGGGCCCGTCACAACGGCCCGGGCGCCGTCTTCGGGGCCCACCATGGGGGTGGGATGCCGAGGGCGCCCAGACGCCGGTGAACACCGCGGTACCCACCGATAAAGAGAGATTTCCATGGCCACCGACAAGAGCACCCTCGAAGCGCAGGCCCGTGAAGGTTCCGGCAAGGGCATTGCCCGCCGCCTGCGTGCGTCCGGCCAGGTTCCCGCCGTCGTCTACGGCAAGCACCTGAAGGCGCCGCTGCACATCTCCGTGGACCCCAAGGCCATCCGCACGGCCATCAACACCCCGCACAAGCTGAACACGCTCATCCAGCTGAAGCTGGCCGGCAATGAGCAGCAGGTCCTGCTGAAGGACTACCAGATGGATCCGCTCACCCGCGACATCCTGCACGCGGACTTCATCGCCGTGAGCGAGAAGGAGCAGGTCAAGGTGAACCTCCCCGTCGTGCTCACCGGCAAGGCCCCGGGCGTGGCGGAGGGCGGTCTGCTCACGCAGATCCGCCGCAACCTGGAGGTCTGGGCGCTCCCCGGCGCCATCCCGCTCCAGATTGAAGTGGACGTCAGCAATCTGCAGATCGCGGAAGCCATCCACGTGAACGACGTGAAGCTCCCCGAGGGCGTGTCCGTGAAGACGCACGTCAACTACACCATCGCGGTCCTCGCCGCGCCGGAAGCGGCGGAGGCGGCTCCGGCGGCCGCGGCGGCTGCTGCCCCGGCGGCGGGCAAGGCGGCGGACGCGAAGGCGGGCGACGCGAAGGCCCCCGCGGCGGCCGCGGCCAAGGCCCCGGCCAAGGCCGCGGCGAAGAAGTAGTCCTCTTCCGCCGTTCGGTATCTCCTCGCGGGGCGGGCCTCTTCCAGGGCCTGCCCCGCTGTCTTTTTCCGGGTGTAGGCCCTTCAAGGTCCCCACCCTCCTCTGGAGCCTTCCATGAAGCTCATCTGCGGGCTGGGCAACCCCGGGCGCGAGTACGAGCGCCACCGCCACAACGTCGGGTTCATGGTGGTGGACGCGCTCCTGTCGCGCGCCCGCGCGGAGCTCACCCAGGACAAGTTCCAGGCGCGGGTGGGCCAGGGGAGCCTGGGCGGCGAGCGCATCCTCTTCGTGGAGCCGCAGACGTACATGAACCTGTCCGGCCGCTCCGTGGCGGAGGCCGCGCGCTTCTACAAGGTCGAAGTGCAGGACGTGCTCGTGGTGCACGACGAGCTGGACCTGCCCTTCGGGCGGCTGCAGCTCAAGGCGGGCGGCGGCGCGGGCGGGCACAACGGGCTCAAGAGCATGGTGCAGTGCCTGGGCGAGGACGCCTTCATCCGCGTACGGGTGGGCATTGGCAAGCCGGAGGGCCCCAACGCCAAGGAGCGCGTGGCGGGCTACGTCCTGTCCAACTTCGACGACGGCGAGCGCCGCCAGTTGGAGGAGCTCGTCGGGAAGGCGGCGGACATGGCGGAGAGCTGGGTGCGCGACGGGCTCTCCACGGCGATGAACCGCCACAACCGCAAGGCCTGAAGCGCGGGGCCGGCTGGTTGCCCCCCTGGCTCCCCTTGACTTTCCAGGAGGGGTCCTCTTAGAAGCCCCTTCCCCCGGAGTGCGTCCCACGCTTTCCGGTGGATGTTCTTTCAAAGCTTCCCGTGTTCACGCACGGGCCAAGGCGCGATGGTGACGGGCGCGCGAGAGGATTTCCCGTCCCCGGTGGTGGCCTTCGAGGGCCTCCGGCCGTTTCCCCGCTCCCCGGATGGTCCGGGGGGCACTCGACCCCAAGGGGAGAGAAACATGGCAGAGACGCAGGCCGCCAAGCGGCTTCGTGAGTACGAGACCATCTTCCTGGTCAAGCCGGACGTGACCGACGACAACGTGGACAAGCTCAAGGAGCGCGTCCGCACCATCGTTTCGCGTGAGGGCGGCAAGGTCCTCCGCTTCACGGTGTGGGGGAAGAAGAAGACCCTGTTCCCCGTGGCCAAGCAGCCCCGCGCCATCTACGTCCACACGAGCTTCCTGGGTGACGGCAAGCTGGTGGCGGAGATCGAGCGCAACCTGCGCAACATCGACGACGTCACGCGCTACATCTCCGTGAAGATCGCGGACGAGGTGGATCCCGAGTCCCGTCCGGTGCTCGAGGACCTCAAGCTGGCCGGCGACGTCGAGGAGACCCGTCCGGGCGCTCCCGTCGAGCGCGAGGGTGGCTTCCGCAGCGAGACGCCTGAGTTCGCGGGTGGCGATTCGGAAGAGGAGTCCACGGAGGAGGCGTAACGCCTCTGACGGGACCTTCACCCAACCTTCCAGGAAACGAGAACGTTCATGAGCAACGGCATGGATAGCAAGCAGGGCGCGGGCGCTTCCCGCGGCCCCGGTGGCGGTGGCGGCGGCTACGGCGGCGGTTCGCGCGGTGGCGACCGTGGTGGCGATCGCGGCGGTGACCGCGACCGTGGTGGTGATCGCGGCGACCGCGGCGGCATGGGCGGCGACGACGACAAGCGCGGTGGCCGCGGCTTCGGCCGCAAGAAGGTCTGCCGGTTCTGCGCGGAGAAGAACGCGTCGGTGGACTTCAAGGACCAGGCGACGCTGAAGTACTTCGTCACCGAGCGCGGCAAGATCATCCCCCGCCGCATCTCCGGCAACTGCGCGAAGCACCAGCGTGAGGTGGCGGTGGCCATCAAGCGCGCCCGCGGCATCGCGCTCCTCCCCTACAACGCGGTGGTCGGCTAGTCGCCGGTCCGCAACACAGGAGACAGAAACATGAAGGTCATTCTGCGTGAGGACATCGACAACCTCGGCAAGTCCGGCGAGCTCGTCACGGTGAAGGACGGCTTCGGCCGTAACTTCCTGCTGCCGCGCAAGAAGGCGGTCCTGGCGAGCGAGCAGAACCTGCGTCAGCTGGAGCACGAGAAGGCCGTGCACACGGCGCGCAATGCCAAGCTGAAGGGCGCTGCCGACGAGCAGGCCAAGAAGCTGGGCAGCGTCAAGGTCACCATCAAGCGCAAGGTGGGCGAGCAGGACAAGCTGTTCGGCTCCGTCACGGTGCTGGACATCGCCGAGGCGCTCGCGGCCCAGGGCCAGCAGGTGGATCGCCGCCAGTTGCACCTGGCCGAGCCCATCAAGTCGCTGGGCAACTACGAAGTGGAGCTCCGCCTGCACCGCGAGGTGACGGCGAAGATCAAGGTCGACGTGGTGGCCGAGTAGTCCACCGCATCACCTGAAGCGCTCCATCGCTTCAAGGGAAGGGCCGTCCGGGCAACCGGGCGGCCCTTTTCGCGTCTCCGGGGCGGAGGCCGTCCGGCTCGCGCCGCTGGCGGTCCGTTTCACGGCATCCGCGTGGATGCAGGGCCCCAGGCGTGGGTACTTCAGCGGCGGACACCGCCTGGAGGTCTCCGCCACGTGAGCGCCCCAATCCGCCCCGCCGCCGCGCACCACCCCGACCTGGACTGGCTCCGGGTGCTGGCCATCGTGGTGCTGCACCTGTTCCACACCGGGATGATGTTCAACACCTGGGAGTGGCACATCAAGAGCCCCCAGGCGCTGCCGCTGCTGGAGCCTGTCATGGGGGTGCTGCACCTGGTGCGCATGCCGCTGCTGATGGTCATCTCCGGCGCGGGCACCGCGTTCGCGCTCCGGCGGCGCTCCTTGAGGGCGTTCACGAAGGACCGGACGAAGCGGCTGTTGTTGCCGCTGGTGTTCGGCATGTTCGTGGTGGTGCCGCCGCAGATCTACGTGGAGCGGCTGTTCCAGGGCCGCATCCAGGGGAGCTACGCCGCGTTCTACCCGACGGTGTTCGACTTCGTGCCCTACCCCGCGGGCAGCTTCAGCTGGCACCATCTGTGGTTCGTGGCCTACCTGTTCGTCTACTGCCTCCTGGCCCTGCCCCTCTTCGCGGCGCTGCGCACGCAGGCCGGGGGGCGGTTCCTCGCGTGGGCGGATGCGTGGGTGTCGCGTGGGGTGAACGTGCTGTGGCTCGTGGTGCCGCTGGCGCTCAACCGGGTGCTGCTGCGCGACTTCCCGGAGACGCACGCGCTGCTGGATGATCCGCGCACGATCATTCACTACGGACTGCTGTTCCTCTATGGCCACCTGCTGGGCCGCTGCCCGGGTGTGTGGGGCCGGCTGGTGGCGCTGCGCCACGTGCTGCTAGCCGTGGCGTTGGCGGCGCTCGTGGTGGAGCTGGTGTGGCCGTGGCCGGTGATGCCGGTGGTGCCCGCCATCATGGGGGGCACGGTGCTCATCTGGAGCGGGCTGCTGACGGCGATGGCCTGGGCGCGGCACCACGTGCGCACGGCCCCCGCGTGGCTTTCGCACGCGCAGGCGCTGTCGTATCCGTTCTACATCTTCCACCAGACGGTCATCCTCTGCGTGGGCTACCTGTGCCTGCGCCTGCCAGTGGGGCCCTGGGCCATGCTCCTCGCGGTGCTCACGCTGTCCTTCGCCGTCACGCTGGCGCTGTGTGAAGGCGTGTCCCGCGTGGCCTGGCTCCGGCCGCTCTTCGGCATGAAGCCCCGCGCCGCGCGTCCGGCCGTCCTGGCGCAAGAGGCCGTGGGGTGAGGGCCTGGGAGGACGTTCCATCCACGCGGTGGCGCTGGCCCCGGCTGCGCTTGCGTCCGGCGCTGAAGGTCCTGGCGTTCGGGCTGGCCCTGGGCGTGTGGCAGGGCAGCGCGGTGCGGCTGATGCAGCTGATGCGGCCGCATCCGGGCCATTGGGCGCCGGCGTTCATCTGGGAGATGACCAGCGCGCTCGCCGTCACGCTGCTGCTCCCCGTCCTGATGACGGCGGTGCTCAACGCGCCGGCCCCTCGCGTGGGCTGGACGCGCTTCCTGGGCATCCACGCGGCGGCATTCAGCCTCTTCACGTCGCTGCACATCGCGCTGATGGCGGGGCTGCGGCATGGCATCTACGCGCTGCTGGAGCTGGGGGACTACGACCTGGGGCCTCCCGTGTACGCGCTCCCCATGGAGGCGCAGAAGGACCTGATTACCTACGGCCTGGGCTGCGCGGTCATCTCGCTCCTGTACGAGTGGCGACAGCGGCAGGCCCGGGCGCTGCGCTCGGCGGAGCTGGAGGGCGAGCTGCGGGCCGCGCAACTCCAGTCGCTCACGGGCCAGCTGCACCCGCACTTCCTCTTCAACGCGCTGCACACCATCGGGTCGGTGATGTACGAGGACCTGCCGCGCACGGACCGGCTCTTGAGCGACCTGGGGCAGCTCCTGCGCGCGAGCCTGGAGCGCACCGAGCCCACCTGGACGCTGGCCGAGGAGCGCGGGCACACCGAGCGCTTCGTCGCATTGCTCGCGGCGCGCTTCGGCGACCGGTTGGACGTGCGCTGGGACGTGGCGCCGGGCCTGGAGACCCAACGCGTGCCCTGCTTCGCGTTGCAGACGCTGGTGGAGAACGCGGTGAAGCACAACCAGGACCTGCGCGGCGCGCTGGAGGTGCGCATCCGCGCGCGTGCTGAAACGGACCGCTGGGCGCTGGAGGTGGAGGACACCGGGCGCGGCTTCGGGGCTCCCTCCCCTGCCGCCGGGCCTGGCGTGGGGCTGACGCAGTTGGAGCGCGTGCTCACGCTGCTGCACGGAGACAGGGCACGGCTGGAGCGCGGCGCGGGACCGGAGGGTGGCGCGCGCGTGACGGTATGGCTGCCCCGGGTGGAGGTCGCATGACGGTGTTCCGCGTGCTGGTGGTGGACGACGAGGCGCCCGCGCGCGCGAAGGTGAAGCGCCTGCTGGCGGACGACGCGCGCTTCACCTGCGTGGGCGAGGCCTCGGACGGCACGGAGGCGCTCGCGCGCATCGAGTCGCTGCGGCCGGACCTGGTGGTGCTGGACGTGCAGATGCCCGGCCTCACCGGCTTCGAGGTCCTGGAGACGCTCGGGACGGACGCCTGCCCCGCGGTCATCTTCTCCACCGCCTACGAGCGCTTCGCGCTCCAGGCCTTCGAGGCCCACGCGGCGGACTACCTCCTCAAGCCCTATGACGCGGGCCGCTTCACCCGGGCGCTCGACAAGGCCCATGTGCTGCTGAGCGCGGGCACGCGCGGCTCGGCCGCGATGGACGCCCTGCTCGCCACGGTGGCGAAGGCCCGCCCGGAACGCCCGCTGGAGCGGCTGGTGGTGAAGGTGGGCGAGGGCTGGGTGCCCCTGCGCCTGGACACCGTGTGGCGCCTGTCGTCGGAGGACAAGTACGTGCGGCTCTTCACCGCCCAGGGCGAACACCTGGTGCGCCAGACGCTGCGGGCCCTGGAGGAGCGCCTGGACCCCACCCGCTTCGTGCGCGTGCACCGCGGCGACCTGGTGAACCTGGAGGCCGTGGCCCGCCTGGAGCCGTGGACGCATGGGGACGGCATCCTGGTGCTCAAGGACAGCTCCACGGTGATCCTCAGTCGCACCTACCGGGAGGCCTTCCTCCAGCAGTGGGGCGCCGCCGAATAGCCCGACGCGCGGGGTCGGTTCACCTGGAGGCCGGGCGGAGGTGCCACGGCGGGTCGCGGCATCCCTCCCGGACCTACCGGTTGCTACAGGACTGTTGCAGGAAACTGGACGTCCGCTGGACCGTGTCAGACGCTGCCTGTAGAGGTTCCAAGCAGCCATGCAGAACGTCCTGGACGGTAGGGAAGGTCGGCGGGTCCACGAGGATCTCGCCGCGGAGCGTGCGGTGCTGGGCGCCGTGCTGGCGGACAACGGGCTCATCACGCCCGTGGCGGAGGTCGTCCACGCGGACGACTTCGCCAGCCCTTCGCACGCGCAGATCTTCTCCGCGATGATGCGGTTGGATCAGCAGAGCAAGCAGGTGGACCACCTGACGCTCGCGGAGGAGCTCAAGGTCCTGGGCCAGCTCGTCTCGGTGGGCGGCCCCGCGTACCTGATGGGCCTGGACCAGGTCGTCCCGCTGGCGGCCAACGCCGTCCAGTACGCCCACATCGTCAAGGACCAGGCGCTGCGCCGGCGCCTGGCCAACGTGGGCCGGGAGATCCAAGAGCTCGCCAGCCAGGAGACGGGCGAGCTGGACGTCCTGCTCGACGAGGCCGAGCGCAAGGTCTTCCTCCTCGCGGAGAAGAAGCGCGAAGGCGACCTGCGTCCGGTCAGCGAGCTGATGGAGCAGACGCTCGACCTGCTGGACAAGATGAAGACCGCGAACACCGGCGTGACCGGTCTGTCCACGGGCTACATCGACCTGGACAATCAGCTGACCGGCCTGCACGCCGGTGAGCTCATCATCCTCGCGGCGCGTCCCGGCGTGGGCAAGACGTCCTTCGCCATGAACATCGCGGTGCACGCGGCGCTGAAGGAGAACAAGGCCGTCGGCATCTTCAGCCTGGAAATGCCCGCGGATCAGCTGCTCATGCGTCTGCTCGCGTCCACGGCGCGCGTGGACATGAAGAAGCTGCGCGGCGGCCGGCTGTCCCCGCACGACGAGGAGAAGTTCCAGGAGATGGCGGGCGCGCTCTACAACGCCCCCATCTACATCGACGACTCCGGCGGCCTGTCCCCGTTCGACCTGCGCGCGAAGGCGCGGCGCGTGAAGCAGAAGGACCCGCGCCTGTCGCTGCTCGTCATCGACTACCTCCAGCTGATGCACCAGAAGGGCAAGGTGGAGAGCCGCCAGCTGGAAGTCGCTGAAATCTCCCGCGCGCTCAAGCAGCTGGCCAAGGAGCTGGAGGTGCCCATCATCGCGCTCAGCCAGCTCAGCCGTAAGGTGGAGGAGCGCAAGGGCGGCAAGCCCATGCTGTCCGACCTGCGTGAGTCCGGCTCCATCGAGCAGGACGCCGACGTGGTGATGTTCATCCACCGCGAGACGGAAGAAGATGGCGGCGAGGGTGGAGGA
>NZ_RAWQ01000221.1:0-17383 GCF_003668965.1 Corallococcus sp. AB030 | reverse complement strand
AATCCGGCCCGGGCGCGGACGGGGGGACGGCTTATGGTGGGGGCATGGTCCAGAAAGGTCAGTTCCTGGAGCGCTCCACGCTCATCCCCGTGGGGTCGTCCGGCGCGGTGATGGAGGGCACGGTGCACCGGGGCCAGAAGTCGCCGCCGCTGCTCATCCTCCCTCCCCGGCCTGAGGAGGGAGGGGGGATGGATCACGTCCTGGCGGCGGAGTTGGCCTTCGCGGTGGCGAGGGCGGGCTTTCCCACCTTGCGCTTCAACCACCGGGGCGTGGGGGCCAGCCAGGGCGTCCGGGGCACCGGCGGGGCGCTGGTGGAGGACGCGGAGGCCGCGATGCGGGTGACGTTGGAGAACGCGGGGACGACGGCGCTCGCGGTGGCGTCCCTGTATGGAGGGGCCCGGGTGGCGTTGGCGCTCCAGGAGCGGCACCCGGCCGTGGGCGGACTGTGTCTGGTGGCGCCGGATGTGGACCCGCTGTCACTCGTGCGACTGTCGTGTCCGCTGCTGGTGATTGTGGGGGCGGAGGACACCCGGGTGCCCCGGGCGGCGCTGGCCGCGGCTGTCGCGGAGGCCGGGGGCGATTTAGAGGTCATCGACGATGCCGGGGCGACCTTCCATCGCAACCTTCCCCAGGTGGGGCGGGCGGCGGCGGCGTGGCTCCAGCGCCTGTCGGGTGGGTAGGGCGTTGGCGTGCAAACCGTTGGACTTCTTCACCTTTCTTCATCCCCTGCGCCTTGCACGGCCGGCCGGGGGGCGGACAGACTGAAAGCGCAGACCCAATCGTCCCGCCGTGCGTTCGTAGTGGGTCTTCGAGGCGTCTTCGTTCAAGGAGTGTCCCGATGCGGATGAGGCGATGGAACGTGGTTCTCGCGGCGCTGGCCCTGTCGGCCTCGGCGTGCGCTTCCGCATCGCGGGAGCCGGAGGCCCCCGCCGGGCAGGACCTGGCGGCAGCGCAGGCGGAGGTGTCCCAGGCGGTGGCGGAAGGCTCGGACGACGTGGTGTCCGGCGCCATCGTGGTGGACTTCAAGGACGGGACCACCAAGGAGCAGTTCGACGCCTGGGAGCAGGAGTGGGGCGTGGACCTGGAGTTCAACTCCCTGGAGGGTCCTCGCACGGGTGTCACGCTGGCGGTGGGCGTGGACGGCGTGGAGGACGTGCTCCAGCGCATCCGCCAGAACCCGGCGGTGGAGTCCGCCGAGCCGCTCATGCAGGTGCGCACCAGCTACACGCCGAACGACCCCCAGTTCGAGTCCCAGTGGAACCTCCGGATGATCGACATGCCGAAGGCCTGGGACGGCAACCGGGGCAAGGGCGTGGTGGTGGCGGTCATCGACACGGGCATCGCCTACGAGGACCACGACGACTTCAAGCAGGTGCCGGACCTGAAGGGCGTGTCGTTCGTGAAGGGCTATGACTTCGTCAACGACGACGAGCACGCCAACGACGACCACGGCCACGGCACGCACGTGGCGGGCACCATCGCGCAGGCCACCAACAACGGCGAGGGCGTGGCGGGCGTGGCGTTCGACGCGACGCTGATGCCGCTCAAGGTGCTGAACCACTTCGGCAGTGGCACCTCCGCGGACATCGCGGACGCCATCCGCTTCGCGGCGGACCACGACGCGAAGGTCATCAATATGTCGCTGGGTGGTGGCCTGTATTCGCAGGTCATGGCCAGCGCGGTGGAGTACGCGCGCAAGAAGGGCGTCACCGTGGTGGCCGCGGCGGGCAACACCGGGCGCGGCAAGGTGGAGTTCCCTGCGGCGTACCCGGGCGCGGTGGCGGTGAGCGCGGTGGGCCCGGCCGGCACGCGCGCGCCGTACTCGTCCTACGGCAAGGAGCTGGACATCGCGGCGCCCGGTGGTGACAAGAGCCGGGGCGATACGGGCGGCATCCTTCAGAACACCATCGACCCGCGCGACCCGTCTCTCTCCATCTACGCCTGGTACCAGGGCACCAGCATGGCCGCGCCGCACGTGGCTGCCGTCGCCGCGATGCTCTACGGCGCGGGCGCCACCACGCCGGACGAGGTGGAGCAGGCGCTCTACGCCGGCGCCAAGGCGACGGAGAACCAGGCCTGGTCGGAGGAGTACGGCCATGGCGTCC
Organism: Corallococcus sp. AB030; assembly: GCF_003668965.1. Taxonomy (NCBI): domain Bacteria; kingdom Pseudomonadati; phylum Myxococcota; class Myxococcia; order Myxococcales; family Myxococcaceae; genus Corallococcus; species Corallococcus sp. AB030. The sequence continues at coordinate 15,278 of NZ_RAWQ01000221.1, read as the reverse complement.
TCAACGCGAATGCCTCGCTGAAGGCCTTCAACGGTGCTTCGCCCCGGTGGCCGTCGCTGGGCTGGGCCGCGGCGCTGCTCGCGCTGGTGCTGCTCACGCTGCGTGGACGCGAGCGCCCGGGCTACCTCAACGTGCTCTTCCGCCCGGCGTTCCTCGTGCCGTTGGTACTCTCCACGGTGGGCTTCTTCTTCCTGCGCACCTGGTTCGCGGGTGCGGCGGGCGCGGCCCAGGACGTGGTGAGCGTGGCGTCGCTGCCCATCCCGGACTGGCAGCGCATCATCTTCGGCCGGGGCGCGGTGAATCCGCTGTTCTACAGCGCGCTCATTCCCCTGGTGCTGTCGCTGCCGGCCATCGCGTGGCGGGGCTTCCGGCCGGCGGTGGGCGGCCTGGCGTTGGGCTTCGCGGGCTTCCTGGCCTACGCGGCGTGGGTGGGCGCTCCGGCGCTGGCGTGGATGCCGTTCACCTTCCTGGCGAAGCCGTGGCTGGGCTTCAACACGGTGGTGTGCCTCGTCATCGCCCGCGCGATGCTCAAGCGGGAGGACGCATGAAACTCTCCGGCACGGTGCAGTACCAGGACCTGGAGGGCGGCGTGTGGGTCCTGAAGGCCGACGACGGCCGGACGTACCAGCTCGCGGGCGGTGACCGGAAGATCAAGAAGGACGGTCAGCGCATCTCCGCCGAGGGCAGCATCCAGCGCGACGCCGTCACCGCCGCCATGGTGGGGCCGGTGTTCCACGTCAGCTCGTACAAGTCGGAGTGACGTCGTGCCCGGGGGGAGTCATCCCTCCGGGCCTCAGCGGCTGCGCTTGTCCTTGCCGGGGCCATAGGCCTCCGACTGGCGCAGCCGCTCTTCTTCGTAGGCCTCCATGGGCACCTCGCCCTTGCGTACGGCGTCGCGGAGCTGCCGCATGGCCTTGCGCTCGGCCTGGAGCGCGGGAGCCGCGTCCTTGGGCAGCGGATCCACCGGGTGCTGGACGTCGTAGACGCTCAGCGACACGCCACGCCCATCCACGAGGCCCAGCCCCACCAGGGACAGCGTGGCCGCCATCACCCAGGGCAGCAGCTGGAGGGCGAAGAGGGGCACGGGCTTCGTGGCGCGCACCTCCTCATCGCTGGGGGGAGTGCCGCGTCCCCACACGGAAGGGAAGTGCCGGGACGCTGCGCGCAGGCCCAGCAGCGCCGTCCAGCCCACCAGCACCAGACCCACCACGGCGCGCCAGTCCGTCACGTCGTCCGTCGCTCCGTCCTTCGCGAGCCCTGAGTGCGTGGCGATGAGGAACAGCGCCGATGACACGATGTTGTTGGCCGCATGCGCCGCGATGCCCGGCCACAGCGAGCCGGTGCGCCAGAAGAGCCAGCCGAACAGCAATCCCAGCTCCGCGCGGGCGAGGAAGCCCACCGGATCCAGGTGGAACGCGCTGAACACCACGGACGAGATGATCAGCGCGCGCCAGGGGGATGCGGGGGCTGGCGGCGTCAGGGAGCGCTGGAAGAGGCCGCGGAAGAAGACCTCTTCGCACAGCGGAGCGGCCACGGACACGCCGCCCAGCAGCAGCGCCAGCTCAATCGGCGTCTGGCCTTCGAAGAGGCGCGAGGCGTCGAACATCTCCCGCAGCCATGCGGGAGCCACCTTCTGCGCGAGGAACTGTACGGGCACCACCACGCCGACGAAGTTGGCCACGCCCAGCAGGAAGCCGAACAGGGTGGGGGCGCCCAGGAACGGCGTGAGGCCCACGTACGCGGCGGGCCGGTACCCCGAGCGGCGCAGCATGATCCACGCGAGGCCCAGGAAGAGGAACACCTCCGTGAACCACACGCCGAAGGCGGGGTTGAGCAACTGGGTGACGGCGCCCACCGTCACGAAGAGCCCGAAGGCCAGGGCCGCGGCGAGCACGGGGTGGGGCGGCGACAGCGGCGCGGGGGCCTCCGCCGGCCGCGGGTCGCTGGAAGGGAAGGCTTCGTCCACCGTGTCGTCTCCTGCCCCCTCTCCGTCAGGCGGAGAGGGGTGGGGTGCCGCGTTCGCTTCGAGGAGGAAGTGCTTCGTCAGGCCCGGTGGAGGTAGCCGCGGATCTCCTCCGCGAGCGGGTTCTTCCGGGGAAGCTCCGCCGCCGCGGCCGGGTCACCCAGCCGCAGCTTCTTGTCCTCTTCCACGAGGATGCGCTGATCCAACAGGTACTCCACCGCGTTCTCCAGCGTCGTCTTCGCCAGGGACTCGGCGGCGGTGATGCGGCCGGCGTTGTACTCGCCGCGCCCCGTCTCCAGCGCCAGCTTGACGAACGTCTTGCGGTCGGTGGCCACGCCCGCGGCCACGTCCGGCAACGTCATGGCGGCCAGCAGGTAGGCCTCCAGGAAGTCGCGCAGCAGGTCCGCCAGGAACTCCAGGTCCGGCTGGGCGTGGGCCTCCGGCGCGCGCGTGAGCGTGTCGCCCTCGTGGATGACCAGACCCATGCGCACGAGCCGCTCCACGCACTCGGCGAAGATGGTGTCGAACGACGCGCCCACCCGGTAGATGAACTCCACCTTGAAGAGGCGCGACAGGAACAGCGCGCGGGCCTTCACGGTGTCGTACGGCGCGGGCGTGCCCGCGAGCAGCGCGTTGGCCACCAGGCTGCGCGCGGCCACCAGGTTCATCAGCGTGTTCTTGTAGAAGGACATCTCCGGGCGGCGTGAATCCTCCACCTGGTAGCTGACCTCGCCGCGCGCCTCCTTCGTGCGCACCATCTCGTCGGAGATGAACTCACGCATCGCGTCCTGGATGGGGCCCAGCGTCTCCGGGTTGCTCGGCGCGTTGGCCAGTTCCTTGGACAGCCGCGCGCCGTCCTCGGAAGCGATGCGGCGCAGCAGGCTGATCCGATCCGTGAGCTCGCGCTGGGTGAGGCCGCGCCGGCGGTGGGCCAGCAGCGACGCGCTCACCAGCGCGTGAGGCGTGACGGTGGACACCTTGCTGATGCCGTACATCACGCGGTTGCCCAGCGCGCGCACCAGGCCCTTCTTCTGCTCGTCCGTCACCGGCTCCTGCGGCGACAGGCCACGCGCCTGCATGAACTCCACCAGCGACAGCGGCTCGTCGAAGGTGAGGTGGATGCGCCCGTAGCGCGCGGCCAGCACCTTGGGCGCGCTCAAGAGGGCCTTCAGGTCCTCCGGCTTCTTCTCCCCGCCGGCCAGCTCCTTCGAGTAGCTGTCGGACTCCACCACCTTCTCGTAGTCGATGGAGACGGGCACGAAGTAGAGGTCGTTGCGCGCGCCATCCAGCACCGCCTCGACCTGCCACGTGAGCATGCCCAGCTTGGGCGTGAGCAGCTTGCCCGTGCGCGAGCGGCCACCCTCCGGGAAGAACTCCTGGTGGATGCCGTCATGCACCAGCTTCTTGATGTACGCCTTGAAGGACGCGGCGTAGACCTTGTCGCCCTTGAACGAGCGACGCAGGAAGAACGCGCCGCAGCGGCGGAACAGCACGCCCAGGGGCCAGAAGGACAGGTTCGCGCCCGCGGCCACCAGTGGCGCGGTGTAGCCCCGGTTCCAGAGCACCCAGCTCATCACCAGGTAGTCCACGTGGCTCTTGTGGCTGGGGCAGAGCACCACCGGCGCCTTGCCCGCGGCCTTGAGCGCCCGGTGCAGCCCGGCCTCGTCCACGCCGATGCCGTCGTAGATGCGGTTGAACACCCACTCCAGCATCGGCGCGATGAGCGCCAGCACGGACGGGTTGGGCTTGGCGGCAATGGCTTCCAGGTTGCGCTGGGCCTCGCGGTACACGCTCGAGGGCTTGCGGCCCGTGGCGGCGGCGTGCTCGTCCAGCACCTTGCGCAGCTGACGGTCGCGCAGCGTCTCCTCGATGAGCCGGTCCGTGGGCTTCTGCGGCGGGCCGAACACCGCGCGCGTCTCACGCGCGAGGAACACGTGCAGCGTGCTGCGCACCTTGCGCGCCAGCACCTCGTCGCTGACGCCCGGGTTCTCCTCGATGAAGCGGCGCAGGTCGATGGGCTCTCCCACGCGGAACTGCGCGCGCTTGTAGTTGCGGAAGAACGCCACCATGGAGTGCACGAAGCCCGGTGCCTCCGGGCTTCCGAACAGCGCGTCGCGCCAGCCCGGCTTGAGCTTCGCGGGGCGCTTCTCCCAGACGAACAGCTCCGGCACCAGGAACACCGGGCGCTCGGAGCCGCGCGCCAGCCGCACCAGTTCGGGGAAGGGGTCCTCGCGCGTCTCCTTGCCGGAGGCATGCAGGAGCGCCGTGCGGCGCAGGAACACCAGGCCGCTGCCGCCCTGCTCGCGGGCGTAGCGGAAGCGCTCCTCCACCGCGCCGCCCTGCGCCGTCTGGCGCCAGGGTTTGGTGAACCAGGGGCGCAGGTTCACCACCGCGCGGATGGGCGGCATGGCCCGGCGGACCATGGCCCACGCGATGTAGAGGAAGTTGATCCACGCCGTGGTGCGCATGACGTGCACCACGAAGCCCCGGGCGCTGAGCGCGCGCAGCTCGTTCTCGGCCTCCGGCGGGAAGTGCACCCCGTCGAAGTACCGAGCCCCGAGCACCCGGGACATGGGACCGAATTCCTCCTTCAAAGCCTCTCCTTGCGTCGCGGTCTGCGCCAGCGCGGTGTCCATCGCAGCCCCCCAGGCTACATGTTTTCCGGCGTCGGGATGCCCAGCAAGGTGAGCCCCGCCGCCAGCGTGATGCGCGTCGCGTCCGTGAGCGCCAGCCGGGCCGCGCGCACCGCGTCATTCCCCTCCACGAGGATGCGCTTGTCGCGGTCCTTGTTGCCGGCCGTGTAGTAGCGGCTGTACGCCGCCGCCACGTCCAGGAGCAGCCGCGCCACCAGGCTGGGCTCGTACTGCTCCGCCGCCGCCTTCACCGTGTCCGGCAGCCGCATCAGCTCACGCACCAGGGCCTGCTCTTCCGGGAGCGTGAGCAGGGACGGATCATACGCCGAGGGCACGCCGCCGCCCTTGCGCAGCACGTTCGCGCTCCGGGCATGCGCGTACTGGAGATAGGGCCCCGTGTGCCCCTCGAGGCTCGTCACCTCGTCCCAGTCGAACGTGTAGTCGCTGGCGCGGTTGTGCTTGAGGTCGCCGAAGACGATGGCGCCCAGGCCGATCTGCTCCGCCAGCGCCTCCGCGTCGGTCGTCTCCAGGTTGCCCTGCGCGACGTTCTCTTTCACGCGCTGGAGCACGCGCTCCTTCGCCTCGTCCAGCACCTGATCCAGCTCCACCACCTGGCCCTTGCGCGTGCTCATGCCGTGGATGCGGCCGAACGGCACGTGCACGCACTTGTCCGCCCACGGCTGGCCCATCTCCGTCAGGGTGCGGAACACCTGCCGGAAGTGCAGCGCCTGGTCCTGCGCGACGACGTAGAGCGACTTGTCGAAGTTGAAGCGCGCGTGGCGGTCCTCTGCGGCGGCCAGATCGCGCGTGGCGTAGAGCGTGCTGCCGTCGTTCTTCTTGAGGAGCACGGGCGGCTCGCCGTCCGCGTAGGGCATGTCCACGATGATGGCGCCCTGGGACTCCTTCACGCCGGGCTTCTTCGCGATCTGCTCGATGACCGCGTCCATCTTGCCCTGGTAGCGGCTCTCGCCCTCGATGTGCTCGAAGTCGATGCCCATGCGCGCGTAGACGCGCTTGAAGCCCTTGAGGCTCGTCTCCCGGAACTGGTTCCAGAGCTTCATCGCCTCCGGATCGCCCGCCTCCATGCGGCGGAAGAACTCGCGGGCCTTCTCATCGAAGGCCGGGTCTTCACCGGCGCGCTTGTTGGCCTGAACGTAGACCTGGACCAGATGCGCCATGTCCTCCCGGAGTTCCTCCTTGCCGAACTCCTGGAAGCCCACGGCCACCAGGCCGAACTGCTTGCCCCAGTCACCCAGGTAGTTGACGCCCTCCACGCGCCAGCCCAGCGCGCGGTACAGGTTCGCGATGCAGTGGCCCAGGAACGTGGTGCGGATGTGGTGGAAGCCAATGGGCTTGGCGATGTTGGGCGACGAGTAGTCGATGACCACCGTCTTGCCCTTGCCGTCCTCCGCGTCGCTGCCGTAGGCGAGCCCCGCCAGTCGCACGCCGTCGATGACCTCCTGGGTGAAGGGGAGGGGGAGGAATCGCGCGTTGACGTAGGGGCCCACGGCCTTGACCTCCAGGCCCGGGACCTGGAGCGCCTGCGCGAGCTGCGCGGCGATGGCGGGGGGCGCCTTCTTCTGCGCCTTGGCGAGAGGGAAGGTGGCGAAGCTCAGGTCGCCGTGCGCGGGATCCGCGGGCTTGACCTGGGGCTCGATGTCAGCGGCGGGGACACCCAGGGCCCCGGCGAGGGCCTGGGCGAACGCGGCGCGATAGCGGCTATAGACAGAAGTGCTCATGGACCGCGCGGATACTACCCAAGGCGGGGCGCCTTCCATCCACCTCTTCTGTGGGGAAGGCGTCAGAGCGTCATTCAGGTCACGGCGGGGCCGCGGCTCTTGGGGCGCACCACCGAGGCCACGGTGTCCAGCAGCTTGGGCAGCTTCAGGGGCTTCTCGAAGTACCCGTCGATGCGGTCCGGCCCTTCACCCGAGGTGAGGGACGCGACGTCGCTCGCGCCGGAGATGATGTAGACGACCACGTCCGCCAGCGACTCCGTGGTGCGGATGTAGTGGAGCACGGAGCGTCCGTCCTCCCCCGACAGCCGCAGGTCCAGCAGCACCATGGCCGGCCGGATGTGGGACAGGATGGAGCGCGCCTCGGCGGCGCCGGAGGTGGCCATCACCCGGTAGCCCTCCTGCTCCAGCACCTGCTCCAGCACCTCGCGGCAGTCCACGTCGTCCTCCACCAGGAGGATGCCGCCCGCCTTGGGCGCGGCCTGGTTCACGTCCGGGGCGCTCACGGCGCTCGCGAACAGGGGCAGGACCATCTGGAACGTGCTGCCCTCACCCAGGATGCTGCTGGCGTCCACGCGGCCGCCGTGCAGCGCGACAATCTTGGCGACCAGCGGCAGGCCCAGGCCCGTGCCCGGGGGACGGGGCATGCCCGGCTGCGCCCGGTAGAACGAGTCGAACACGTGCTCCAGGGCTTCCGCCGTCATGCCCTGGCCGGAGTCCTTCACGGTGAGGACGCCCAGGCCCTCGCTGGACGACACGCTCACCTCGACGACGTCCTCCGTCTCGCTGTGATGGATGCCGTTCTCCACGAGGTTGTGGATGGCCTCGGAGATGCGCTCGCGGTCGCCTCGGACGAACACCTCCGGGCAGGGGGGAATCACCACGCGCACGCGGCTGTGCTCCGCGACGGCGCCCAGCCCGCGCACCACCTCTTCCGCCACGGCCTTGAGGCCGAAGGGGCGCTGGTTGAGCTGCATCTTCCCGGACGACAGCCGGGACATCAGCACCAGGTCGTTCACCTGCTGGAGCAGCCGGTCCGCGTTGCGATCACAGATCTGCACCGCGCGGCGCTGCCCGTCCGTCAGCGTGCCCAGCTTTTCCCGGCCCAGCATGGCCAGGTAGGCCTTGATGGTGGTGAGCGGGTTCTTCAAGTCATGGGACACATTGCCGAGCAGCTCCTCGCGGTTCTGCTCCAGGCTCTTCAAGCCCGCGATGGCCGTCTGCAGGTCCTTGTTGCGCCGGGCGCTGTCGTCGCGCAGCCGGGCCACCTCGTAGGCGGCGGTGAGCTGCGACGCCAGTGACTGCATCAGCACGTCGGACGCCTTCCGGCGCGCGCCCAGCACCACCAGCACGCCCGTCACGCCTTGCGGTCCCTCCAGGGGCACGGCGACGGTGTCGTCCTCACGCAACAGCGCCTTGTCGGTGAAGCACCGGCCCACCACGCCCTCGCCCGGGACGGCGGCGGTGACGCGCTCGTCGTAGCGTCCGCGCACGTGCTCCACGTGCAGTTGGTTGCGCGACGGGAAGTGGCGCGCGACGTAGCAGACCTTCGGCTTGAGCAGCGTGTGGAGCGTCTGCAGCTGCGCGCGCAGGGCCTCGGTGGGGCCCGCGTTGTCGGTGAGCTGCCGGCCCATCTCCAGCAAGGCCTGGGCGGCGGTATCGGTGTCCACCGGAGGAGGCGGTTTCGCCGCCCGCTTCGGTGGAGCCTTCTTCGCGATGGTGGCGGGGCGCAGCGGGACGACCTCTGCGAGCTGCGGACCCTTCTTCTTCGATGGCACGCGTGAATCCTGCTTCATGTCTCGCGTGGGAGGGAACCGCACCGAAGCCCGGTGCCCTCCACCAACGCCGAGCGTGTCAGGTGCCCGACAGCCCCCCAGCCCCGTTGTCCGCTTCCCTGGCCGGGGTACTGGAATGACTCAGGGTCGGCGCTGGATGCGGCCGTCCTTGTCGAGGCTGTAGGGCTCCACGAGGGCGGCCTGCACCTTCTCCTGGTAGCCCTGCACGCCGAAGCCGCTCTCCGCCAGGGCCGACAGCGCCACGGTCTGCACGCGGCGCGCGGTGTCCTCGGAGGTGAGCAGCTTGAGCAGGGGCTCGCGCGCCGGCTCGTACTTCAGGGGCCCCAGGACGTTGATGGCGGCGATCTTCACGTCGTCGGACATGTCCTCCAGGAAGGGGAGGACGGCCGGGGCCACGCGCGGATCCTGCTTGCCCAGCACGTGGTGGAGCAGCACGACCTTCTTCTCCGGGTCGCGCGTGTAGCGGGAGGACAGGTGCTGGAGCGTGTCCGCGATGACGCCCATGAGCGCGTCCTCGGCGAGCAGCTCCTGGAGGATGCGCAGCGCCCAGGACGTGGCCTGATCACTCGACTTGAGGAAGGCGCTCACCGGCGCGACGGCGTCCTGGCCGAAGTGCTTGATCAGCTCGAAGGTGTGCTCTTTCTCGTCGGCGTCGGTGGTGAGCGGGTCCACGGTGATGGTGAACCGGCTGAGCAGCACCGTGACGGCCTCGGGGTACTTCATCTCCCCCAGCTGCTGCAGGGCCTTCTGCCGCGTGGACGGCTCCCCGTACTTCTGGGTCACCTTGGACTTGAGCTTGAGGGCTTTGTCGGGGCCCGAGCCGCCCGTGAGGAAATCGAAGAGACCCATAAGTACGTACCCGCTCCGGAATCGGAAGAGTGGAGGCGCGATGTAGGACGGTGCGCCTTCCAGGACAAGTGGCAACGACAACTACAACGTCAGCTCCCGGCGCACGTCGCCCCGGTAGGCCCGCGCCAGCGTCTCCGCGGCGGCCCGGACCTCGTCCGTGGCCTCCTCGGGGACCTTCACCTGGAGCAGCAGGTACATGTCGCCCGGAGTACCGCCCCGGAGCGACGGCACGCCGCGCCCCTTGAGCCGCATCTTGCGGCCGGACTGTGAACCTGGAGGCACCTTCAGCGTCACCTCACCCTGGAACGTAGGCACGCGCACCTCGCCGCCCAGCAGCGCCTCGGAGACCGTCACCGGCAGGTCCAGGTAGAGGTCGTCGCCCTCGCGGCGCACCAGCGGATGCTCGGCCACCTCCGTCTCGATGTAGAGGTCCCCCGGAGGGCCCCCCTGGACGCCCGCCGCGCCCTGGCCGGCCAGCCGCACCTTGGAGCCGGTGACGACGCCCGCCGGAATCTTCACCGTCAGCCGGGTCGTCTCCTCCTTGATGCCGCTCCCACCGCACTGGGAGCAGGGCTCCGGGGCCTTCCCGCTGCCGCGGCAGGTGGGGCACACGCCGGATCCGCCGAACATGGCGCCGCCCCGCCGGGCCCGGCCCGTGCCGTTGCAGGTGGGGCACGTCACGAGCTTCCCGGTGTTGCCCTCGCCGTGGCACTTGGAGCAGCGGCCCGGCCGCTGGAGCGTCAACGTGCGCTCGGTGCCGGTGACGGCCTCCGCGAGCGAAACCTGCACGCGGGTCGTCAGATCATCGCCGCGCTCGGCCGCGGTGGACCGGCTGCCGCCCCGGCCCCGCCCGAAGAGGTCGTTGATGTCGAAGCCGCCAGCGCCCCCGCCGCCTCCGCCCGAGCGCCCGAAGATGTCGTTGAAGAGGTCCCCCAGGTCCACGCCCTCGGTGCTGAAGGGGATGCCGCCGCCCCCGCTGCCCCCGGCCGCCTGGGCGGCGCGGTACTGGCGGTAGGCCGCGGCCTTCTTCTCGTCGAAGCCGATCTTCTCCGCGTCCTCGCCGAACTCGTCGTAGAGCGCGCGCTTCTTCGTATCGCCCAGCACCTCGAAGGCGGTGTTGATGCGCTTGAACTTCTCCTCCGCCCCCTTGTCGCCAGGGTTGACGTCGGGGTGGTGCTGGCGCGCCAGCTTCCGGAAGGCCTTCTTGAGGTCGTCCGCCGAGGCCGTCCGTGGCACGCCCAGAATCTGGTAGTAGTCGTCAGCCATAGGTTTTGAGGGTGGTGCAGTACCCGACAAAGGAGAACGTAACCAGCGGTGCGGTGAGCGCCAGCACGGGATGTCCGGACAGCACCGCGATGGTTACAGTCGCCGCAAGATGAGGAAGGCCATGCCAGCACCGCGCGCCCGCCGGAAGGCCCCTCTGTGGCTGGCATGCGGGCTACTCCCGGCGGCTCTGGGCACCGCCCCGGGGTCTGGGGGGACCGCCCACGCCGCCCCCCCGCCGCCCGCTCCCTCCGTGGAGGAGGGCAGGGTGGTGGACCGCGTCGTGGCGGTCATCGAGGGCCAGGTCCTCACCCAAAGCGAGCTGGAGATGGAGGCCCGGGTGGCGCTGATCCAGCGAGGGGCCGTGCAGGGCGCCGCCCTGCCTCTGGATGAGCAGACGCTCCGGGGAGCCCTGGAGCTCTCCATCAACCAGCGCCTCCAGGTCCTGAGCGCGGATCGCCTGCAGGCCTTCCCGGCCGAGCCGGCGGAGGTGGAGGCTCGGCTGGAGGCCGTCCGGGCGCGGCTGGGAGGAGAGGCGGCGCTCCAGCGCTTCCTGGACCGGCATGGCGTAAACCGAGACGCCCTGGTGGCCGTGCTGGCGCGGGGCCTGCGGGCGGAACGAATCCTCGACAGCCGCGTCCGGTTGAAGGCACAGGTGAGCGAGGCGGAGGTCCGTCACCACTATGATGCCCACCGGGACCTGTACCCCGGTGAGTTCGACCAGACGGCGCGCACGGCCATCCGCGAGGAGTTGGTGCGGGCGCGCTACGGAGAGCTGGCGGCCCAGGCCCTGGCTGAAGTACGCAAGTCAGCGCAGGTACGGCGGGTGGCGCCCTTCGCGCGGGAGGCACGGCGATGAGACGGCTGCGGGACGACGGGACGCCCGACAAGGGAAAGGGCTTCCTGATCCGGCAGATGACCGTGGATGACATGCCGGCGGTGATGGCGCTGGAGAAGGCGTCCTTCAAGAACCCCTGGTCCACGGAGCTGCTCGGGCGCGAGCTCCAGCACGACTGGTCCACCATCCTCCTCGTGGAGGAGCCGGTGCCCGAAGGCGGAGTCGTCCTGCTGGGCCTTGCCATCTTCTGGATCGTCCACGACGAGGTCCATGTCCTCAACGTCGCCACCGCTCCCGTTCACCGCCGCCGGGGCGTCGCGCGCGTCGTGATGGAGGAGGTGCTTCGCCGGGGCGTGGCGCGGCGCTGCTCGCTGGCCACCCTGGAGGTGCGTCGGGGCAACGAGTCCGCCCTCAACCTCTACCGCTCGCTGGGCTTCCGGCCGGTCGGCATCCGCCCGAACTACTACGCGGACGAGGGCGAGGACGCGATCGTGATGGTCCTCGACTTCTAGGGGCGTAAGGGAGTAGAGCGTCCGGCCGTCGTCGCAGTCCCAGGTTTTTCGGGTGTGAGGGAATGCACCCGGGTCCTCTGGCCGGTTCTGGCCCAGGGGCAGGCCATGCTTGACACCCCGGGGGCCCTCCCTATACTCGCGGGCCTTTTGTGTAGCCTGTAGGTAGATATGCTCCGCTTTCGTGTAGCCGGACGCGGGGTTCCCACGAAGAAGAGGTTTCAGTGCCGACCATCAGCCAGCTCGTCCGCAAGGGCCGCGAGAAGCTCAACATCAAGGGCAAGAGCCCTGCCCTGAAGGAGTGCCCCCAGAAGCGCGGTGTTTGCACGCGCGTCTACACCACGACCCCGAAGAAGCCGAACTCGGCCCTCCGCAAGGTGGCCCGCGTGCGTCTCACCAACGGCATCGAGGTGACTTCCTACATCCCCGGCGTGGGTCACAACCTCCAGGAGCACTCGGTGGTCATGATCCGCGGTGGCCGTGTGAAGGACCTCCCGGGCGTTCGCTACCACATCATCCGCGGCACGCTGGACTCCGTGGGCGTTGCCGGTCGCAAGCAGAGCCGCTCCAAGTACGGCGCCAAGCGCCCGAGCTAGTCCGGTTCTCCCGCGCGTCGTTGGCGCGGAACACCTTCGCGGTATCTGAAGCAGTGTTGGACGCTGGCCCCACACCCTGGGGAGTGTCCCTGGAAGTTCCAAGCAGTGTTCTTGAAGCCCCTGAACAAGGCTTTCCTCCGAGTGAGGAGAGTGGGGCGTAAGGGAAGAGATGCCTCGTCGTCGCGTAGTCGCCAAGCGGAAGATTCTCCCGGATCCGAAGTTCCAGGACCGGCTCGTCACCAAGTTCGTCAACGACCTGATGCGCAAGGGGAAGAAGTCCATCGCGGAGGGCGTGTGCTACGGCGCCTTCGCCCTCATGGAGGAGCGCGCGAAGGAAGACCCCCTCAAGACGTTCAAGAAGGCCCTGGACAACGTCAAGCCCGTCCTCGAGGTGAAGAGCCGCCGCGTCGGTGGCGCCACCTACCAGGTCCCCGTGGAGGTCCGTCAGGACCGCCGCGTCGCGCTGGGCATGCGCTGGATCATCTCCTACGCCAAGGCGCGTGGTGAGAAGACCATGCAGGAGAAGCTGGCCGGCGAGATCATGGACGCCGCCAACAACCGCGGTAACGCGGTGAAGAAGCGTGAAGACACGCACAAGATGGCGGAAGCCAACAAGGCCTTCGCTCACTACCGCTGGTAGGTCCCGAAAGGGGCTTCGCGGTTGCCGCCCGGATGCGCTGCCAGCGTCCGGGCGGTTTCGTTTATCTGCCCTGGCAGAAGCCCAAGAGAAGTCCGGAAGGAACCGAGTCATGGCCCGTGAGTTCCCCCTCGAGCGCTACCGCAACATCGGCATCATGGCGCACATCGATGCCGGCAAGACGACCACCACCGAGCGGATCCTGTTCTACACAGGCGCCATCCACAAGATGGGCGAGGTGCACGAAGGCACCACCACCACGGACTGGATGGTCCAGGAGCGCGAGCGCGGCATCACCATCACCTCCGCGGCCATCAGCGCCTTCTGGGAGCGGACGGGCCAGCGCTACCGCGTGAACATCATCGACACGCCGGGCCACGTGGACTTCACCATCGAGGTGGAGCGCTCGCTGCGCGTGCTCGACGGCGCCATCGCGGTGTTCGACGCGGTCAACGGTGTCGAGCCGCAGTCGGAGACGGTGTGGCGCCAGGCGGACCGCTACAAGGTCCCGCGCATCTGCTTCATCAACAAGATGGACCGTGTGGGCGCGGACTTCGAGATGTCCGTCGGCACCATCAAGGAGAAGCTGGGCGCGCGCCCCGTGCGCATGCAGCTGCCCCTGGGCAGCGAGGACAAGCTCAAGGGCGTCATTGACCTGGTGCGCATGAAGGCGCTGGTGTTCCAGGACGCGGAGCAGGGCAGCCGCTTCGAGCTCCAGGACATCCCCGCGGAGTACCAGGAGGCCGCCGCCGCCGCGCGCGGAGATCTGCTGGAGGCCGCTGCCGAGCAGGACGACGCGCTCACGGAGAAGTTCCTCAACGGCGACGAGCTGACCGAGGACGAGGTGCGCGGCGCCATCCGCAAGGGCTGTGTGGGGCTGAGGCTGTTCCCGGTGTTCTGCGGCTCGGCGTTCCGCCACAAGGGCGTGCAGCCGCTGCTGGACGCGGTGGTGGACTACCTGCCCAGCCCGCTGGACATCCCGCCGGTGCAGGCCAAGACGCCCAAGGGCGAGGACGTCATCCGCGAGACGCGCGACGACGCGCCCTTCAGCGCGCTGGCGTTCAAGATCATGAACGACCCGTCCTTCTCCTCGCAGACGCTGACGTTCCTGCGCGTCTACTCGGGGAAGCTGGAGGCGGGCACTGCGGTGTGGAACTCCGTGAAGGGCAAGCGCGAGCGCGTCAGCCGGCTCGTGCAGATGCGCGCGGACAAGAAGGACGAACTGACGGAGTGCTACGCCGGCGATATCTGCGCGGTGGTGGGCCTGAAGCTGGCGAGCACGGGCGACACGCTCTGTGACGACAAGCAGCCCGTCATCCTGGAGCGGATGGAGTTCCCGGAGCCCGTCATCGACATCGCCATCGAGCCGAAGTCCACCGCGGACCAGGACAAGATCATCCAGGCCCTGCAGCGGCTGGCCATGGAGGACCCGTCCTTCCGCGTGCGCTCCAACGAGGAGACGGGCCAGACGCTCATCGCCGGCATGGGCGAGCTGCACCTCGAAATCATCGTCGACCGGCTCCTGCGCGAGTTCAAGGTGGACGCGAACATCGGCAAGCCGCAGGTGGCCTACCGCGAGACGGTGACGGCGACGAAGGTCGCGGAGGGCAAGTACATCCGCCAGGCGGGTGGCAAGGGGCAGTACGGCCACATCAACCTGCGCGTGTCCCCGAACGAGCCCGGCAAGGGCTTCGAGTTCGTCAGCACCATCACCGGTGGCGCCGTGTCCAAGGAGTTCGTGGACGCCGCGCGCGACGGCGCGAAGGAGGCCATGCAGAACGGCCCCGTCGCCGGCTACCCCATGGTGGACGTGAAGGTGGAGGCCTACGACGGCTCCATGCACGACGTGGACTCGTCGGAGATGGCCTTCAAGATCGCCGGCTCCATGGCCTTCAAGGACGCGGTCCGCGCGGCGAACCCCGTCCTGCTGGAGCCCATCATGGCCACGGAGGTCGTCACCCCGGAGGCCGCCATGGGCGACGTCATCGGCGACCTGAACGGCCGGCGCGGGAAGATCCTGGGCATGACGCCCCGGCCTGGCGGCGTGCAGGCCATCCAGGCGGAGGTGCCCCTGGCCGCCATGTTCGGGTACTCGACCGACCTGCGCAGCAAGAGCCAGGGAAGGGCGACCTACACCATGCAGTTCAAGCACTACGCACCGGCGCCGAAGTCAGCGCTCAACCCGAGCTACTGACCTCCCGTCCGTCAGGGGAGCCGCCGGGCGAATTCTGTTGACGTTCCAGCAGCTTTGAAGCACACGCAGCACCCCTCGGAAGTTCTCCCGAAGTCCTATACCGCCGGGGTCGCACCGGCGGCGTCGTGAGGAGCGGTTCATGTCCAAGGAAAAGTTCGATCGCAGCCTGCCCCACGTGAACATCGGAACGATTGGGCACGTGGACCACGGCAAGACGTCGCTGACGGCGGCCATCACGAAGGTGCTGGCCAAGACGGGCGGCGC
>NZ_RAWQ01000220.1:0-17599 GCF_003668965.1 Corallococcus sp. AB030 | reverse complement strand
GTCCCCGCCCACGTCCGGGACCCAGCGCTCCTTCGAAGGCAGCGAGCCCGCCGGACCGTCGAACTCGTCCTGCCAGACGACTTCCCACCCCGTGCCCGGCTGCTCCGTGACGGGCCTGGGTTGCTCGTTTTGCTTGTTATCCAGACCTGCTGCCGGATCACACGAAGCCATTCCCAGGCCCGAGAGGGCCAGGGCGAGGACAAGACGGCGCGAAGTCATGCACTTCTCCCGACGTGCTGCGTGGGAAAGAGGGAGCGGTCGCGCAGCGCCGCCTGGAGCACCAGGGTGGCCGCGCCCACGGCGATGGCCCGCTCTCCCAGCACCGACGTGACGATGCGCGTCTCCGCCATGGAGACAGACAGGGCGCGCTGCCGCACGGACGCGCGCAAGGGGTCGAGCAGCATCTCGCCCACGGAGGAGATCTCCCCTCCCAGCACGACGATGGCGGGGTTCAACAGGTTGAGCAGGCCGCCCACGGCGATGCCCAGGTAGGCGCCCATGCCGTCGATGATCTGCTTCGCGGCGGCGTCACCCGTGCGAGCACCCTCCACCAGGTCGCGCACGGTGGGGCCCTTGCGGCCGCGGGTGCCCATGAGCTCGCGTGCGCGCTCGGTGAGCGCCGTGGAGCCGATGAGGGTGACGAGGCAGCCCCTCAGGCCGCACACGCAGAGCGGGCCGTTGGAGTCGACCGGGATGTGGCCGATTTCACCGGCCATTCCGCCGGCGCCCCGATACACGTCGCCGTGGATGATGTGGCCGGCGCCGATACCGGTGGCCAGCTTGATGTACGTGAGGTCCTCGCCGCCGGAGCCCGCGCCCCAGAAGCACTCCGACAGCGCGCCGAGGTTCGCGTCGTTGTCCACGAACACCGGCATGTCGAAGGTTGTCTCGAACCACTCCTTCACGTCCACGTGCTTCCACGCGGGGAGGATGAGGGGGGACATCTTGCCGGGGGCCGCCGGGTGCACGGGGCTGGGCACGGCCACCCCCATGCCGACGACGGAGCGGCGCGGGACGCGCTCGGCCTCCAGGCACTCCTGGACCAGCTCCTTCGCCTTCTGCAGCGACCCTTCCGGATCACCGCGCACCGCGTGGCTCGCCTTGCTTTGCGTGCGCACGCGGCCGCGGAGGTCCGTGAGGACGACGGTGACGTGGGAGGCGCCCAGTTCGACGCCCACCAGGCTGAAGGCTTCGTCGCAGAAGCCGATGAGGGTGGGACGGCGGCCCCCGCGGGAGACCCCGGCGCCAATGCTGCGCACCAGGCCCGCGTGCTCCAGGTCCGCGACGATGGCGGAGACGGTCGACGGGCTGAGCTCCGTGCGCCGGGCGATCTCCGCCCGGGAGATCTGACGCTCGCGCCAGATCATGTTGAGCAGCAGGCCGCTGTTCTGCGCCCGCATGCCCGCCGCATCGACCGTCAACACCGCCGTTCCCGCTTTCATCGTCCGCTCACGTTCCTGGTTGGGCGCACGGGGCGCTCAGATGGGAGTCACTGCCACTGGATGTCGTCGATGTAGAACACGAACGGCTCGTCGTGGCCTCCCGCGGACCAGCCGAAGCCCGCCGCCACGTCGGCGTAGCGGATCTTGCTGATGTCCAGCGTGTACTTGGTGGGCGTCGTGGCCAGCACTGCGGCCGGGCTGAGCTTCTTCTCGAAGCCGTCCTGGGAGTCAGGGCCGTAGCCGACGAAGAAGTCGACGGTCTCTCCGCCCTTGTCGCTCCAGGCGTAGAAGGTCACGGCCTTCGCGCCGTCCGGCACCAGGAAGCCCGGCGTGTTGGTCTTGCCCCAGTTGCCTTCCGGGTACTGCCAGAAGACGCCTGCCCAGTTCTTGCTCTTCTTCGTGTAGGTGAACTTGTGGCAGGTCCCCAGGCCCGAGCCCGGGCGGGGTGTGGCGCACACGGGCTCGTCCACGAGGCCGTTCTCCTCGCCGTCACCCATGTAGCCACTAGCAGCCCAGGTGCCGTCCACCGCCAGGGGCAGCGTCGTCTGGGTGCCCGCGTCGGTGCCCGCGTCCGTCTCCGTGCCGGCGTCCGTGTTCGTCCCGGCGTCCGTCTCCGTGCCCGCGTCGGTGTTGGTGCCCGCGTCGGTGTTCGTCCCTGCGTCCGTGTTGGTGCCCGCGTCAGTCTTGGTACCGGCGTCGTTCTGGGTGCCAGGCGTGGGGTCGTCCTCGGGATCACAGGCCCCCACGAGCCCCGCGAGCGCGAAAACTCCGACAGCCGTCAACGTCCACGCGAAACGCTTGTTGCGAAGCATGAATCCCCTCCGGGTTGTCTTGCTGGGATGACTTCGTTCTTACGGCGAAGAAATCAAAACCTGCTGGAATCCGCCGCTCGCATGCCGCGTCGCGTCACCCATGCAGCCACCCGCCAGAGGAGAAACCGCCATCTCCCGCCGCCGGGGCCCCTGCCACCTGGAGCCGCCCTGCGTCCCCGCCCACCGCGAACATGCGAGTTCGTTCGATTGACGAAGAAATACCAGCCCCCTTTACCCATTTGCAAGCAGCCGAGAACGCGTTGCACGGCGTAAACCGGTTGATGCGGTGCGCCGTGCCCGGCTTCGCGCGGGGTCCGGCCTCAAAGCAGAAAGCCCCTGGAGCTGCCGTACGCAGTTCCAGGGGCTCGCTCATGACCTTCTACAGCTGACTTCCCGTTCAGCGAGGAGTGCACGGCACGTTGCACGCATCATGCTGGCAACGAACGCACCTCACCGGGCCTGATGCCTTGCACGCGTCGAGAACGCCCTGAAGGACCTCTCCAGTCCACTCTTCCGCCTGCCGGTAATCCGCCTCACCCACGCGGCCACGTGGCAGGGTCGTTACGACGACCAGGATGAAGGAGGGCCCAAGAACCTTGTGATGCTGAATGATCACAGGAACCTGATGGGCCATTGAGGGCCCATCAGGCTCCGCAACCACGAACAGCTGATTGTCCAGTTTGCCGGTGCTCCGCAATCGGAGTCGATGCAGTCCCTCATTGATGCATGACTCCGTCACCGCCGACTTCAGGCGCGCCGACCGTTCCACCGATGGTTCAGCCTTCGTGCCGGGCAGCCAGGAACAAGCCCACAAGGCCGAAGCAGCGGCCACGAGAACGAAGAGAAACGAAGGCTTCATGGTTCACCTGTCACAGTCATGGGCTGTGACCGACTTCAATCCCTGACAGGCCGTCAGTGCGTCACTGGCGGCGGGCCGATCATGCGTCGGACCATGCCCAGCAGTTGCTCGATGTCGAAGGGCTTGGGCAGGAAGCCCGCGCATGGCAGGTGCTGCCAGAAGTCCGGCGGGCTGGCGCTCATCATCACCACCGGGACGTCGCGCAGGGCCGGGTCCTTCTGCATGGACTCCAGCACCCCGGGCCCGTTGAGCACCGGCATCATGTAGTCGAGCAGGATCATCGACGGGCGCTCCTGGCGCATCCGCTCCAGGGCCTCGCGGCCGTTGAGCGCCGTGGCCGTGCGGTAGCCTTCGTCGGACAGGAGGTCCCGGACGGCCTCCACGATGCCGAACTCGTCGTCGACAATGAGGACGGGCCCCATGGTCACGTGCCTCGGCGCTTGGAGACGTTCCGGCGCGGCTTCGGCGAGGTCGCCCTGGCGGAGGACACGGTGCCCGCGCGCGGCTTGCGGCGCGGCTTCGGCACGGGGGTCGGCTCCGGAGTCCGCGTGCGCGCGAGCCCCGTCATCAACATCTGCCCTTCCGCGAAGGGCTGGCCGACCTTGAGTCCCTTGTTCGTGATCTCCAACTCGCGCAGGGCGGGATCGTAGGCGCTGTTGCGCACCTTGAGCGCCGCGATGAAGCGGCGCAGCCCGGAGTGCAGCTCCACCATGCGCAGGAACAGGATGTTCTCCGCCACCATGGAGATGCCCTTGAGAGGGAACTTCACCTCCGGGCCGAAGGCGGAGGTGGCCTCGGCTGTGTAGATGAGCGTCACCTCGCGCACCCGGCACTCGTTGACGAGCGCCGCCAGGAAGCGCGCCACCCGCGTATTGCGGGTGGAGGCGCGGCGGAGCGCTTCGTAGCCGTCCAGGAAGATGCGGCGCACCCGGCCGCTGCGCACGATGGTCAACAGCTCCGTGCCCAGCTTGTCGAGGATGTTCTCCGTGGGCGGCCGGAAGCTCACCTCCAGGTCCCCGCGCTCCATCAGGGGCTGCAGGTGCAGCCCCACGCCCGCCGCCTGCGCGAGCATCCGCTCTGGCGCGTCGTAGAAGGCGAAGTAGTGGCTGCGCTCCCCCTGGCGGGCGCCTTCCGCCAGGAAGCTCAACCCCAGCAGCGTCTTGCCGCTGCCCGGAGGCCCCAGGAGGATGGTGGTGGAACCCGCGGGCACGCCGCCCTTGAGCATCGAGTCCAGGCCGGCCACGCCGAAGGCGTCGCGCTCGCGCTTCCCCGCGCCGGGCACCAGGTTGCCGTCCACCATGGATTCCAGGCGGGGATAGACGGTGAGCCCGTCAGCGGTGATCTCGAAGCCGTGCTGCCCCATCTTGTAGGCGCTGCCCCGGAACTTGCGCACGCTCAGCTCGCGCAGGGTGCGCACCCCGAAGGTCCGCTGCTGGAGCACCAGCAGGCCGTCCACCATGGTGTGCTCCGCGCGCAGGCCCTTGTCCCCCCCGGTGGTGAGCACCACCGTGGTGCAGCCGATGAGGCCCGTCACGACCTGGAGGCCGTGGATGAACTTCTTGAGCGCCTGCCGCGACGGCGCCAGCTCCTCCGCCGCCAGCAGTCCATCCAGCACGAGCAGCGAGGCCTTGTGCGCCTTGATCTCCTTGCGGATCAGCTCCGCGAGCGCTTCCAGCCCGCCCTGCTCCAGGATGGTGAAGGCGCTCAGGTAGCTGATCTTCCCCGGCACGCAGGCCGGGTCGAAGAACGACAGCGTCTGGAGGTTGCTCACCAGCTCCGTGTGCGACTCGGCCAGGAGCGTGAGGTAGAGGACCCGGTGGCCCTGGGCCGCCTGATGGAAGCAGATCTGGTTGGCGAGGATGGTCTTGCCCGCGCCCGGCAGGCCCAGGACCATGTACATGCGGCCCCTGCGCAGGCCGCCGCACAGCACGGTGTCCAGGCCGGGGATGCCCGTGGCCACCCGCTGCTCTTCACGTGGACCGCCCGGCGTCATCACGCGCTTCCTTCCTGGGCGCCAGGCGCCGAGCCGGACCGAGAGAACCGGCCCCGGGTGGACTCCATAGTCCAGCCCCCGCGTGAAGGCTCAACAATCTGGGGTACGTGCGTTCCTGGACAAACACGCGTGCCCCGGCCCGCCGGCCGCTCAGCGAGCGGCGTTGGCTTCCGACGCCGGCACGGAGGCAGAGCCCCCCGTCAACGGCTTGAGCGAAGCGCGCAGGGCTTCAATCTGGGCGCGCGCCTGGTTCTTGAGCGACTCCACGTCGTCCATCGTCATCCCCTTGGTGGAGATGGGCGTGCCCACCGTCACCAGCCCTCGCGACGTGGCGAAACGCCACGAGTGCTTGGGCAGCGCCAGCCGCGTGCCGCTCACCGCCAGGGGCAGCACGTCCGCCTGCATCTCGATGGCGAGCCGGAAGGCGCCGTCCTTGAAGGGCAGCAGCTCATCCGTCTTGGAGCGCGTGCCCTCCGGGAAGATCATCACCGGCATCCCCTTGAGCATCCACTCCTTGCAGCGCGCCATGGCGCCGGTGGCCGAGTCGCGGTCGCCGCGCTCCACGGAGACGTCCCCGGCGAGGCTCATCATCCAGCCCACCACGGGCACCTTGAAGAGGCTCCGCTTGCCCAGCCACTTCATCTCCCACGGCAGGAAGGAGATGAGGAAGCAGTCCGCGTTGGATTCGTGGTTGCTCACCACCACGGTGTTGGGCGCCACGCGGTCCGGCACGTTCCCATGCACGCCGAAGCGCCAGAAGGGCGTGAGCTTCGCGGCGGTGACCCCCACCAGGCGGAAGCAGCGGCCCGCCACGTAGCGGCGCTTGTCGAACAGGAACGTGAGGATGAACAGGGAGAGCTGGACGAAGAAGCCCACCAGGGCGACGAGGCCCACCTCGACCCAGGTCCAGATGGAGAGCAGTGCGTTCATGAGAGGTATCCCTTGGGTATGAGGGGGTTCAGGTGAGGACCGCGGGGTCCAGGTCCACGCTCACCGGGCAGTGGTCCGATCCGTGGACGTCCGGGTGCACGGACGCCTTCTTCACGAAGGCGAGCGCCGCGGGGGTGGCGAGCACGTAGTCAATGCGCCAGCCGATGTTCTTCTCGCGCACGCCGGCGCGCTGGCTCCACCAGGAGTAGTGACCGCCCTCCGCGTTGAACTGGCGGAAGGTGTCCACCCAGCCCGCGCGGATCCACCGGTCGAACTCCTCGCGCTCCTCCGGACGGAAGCCGCTCGTCTCGCGGTTCTCGCGCGGGCGCGCCAGGTCGATGTCGCGGTGGGCGGTGTTGAAGTCTCCCATCACCAGCACGCGCTCTTTGTCGCGCAGGGGCTTCTCCAGGCGCGCGAAGAGGCGGCGGTAGAAGTCCAGCTTGAAGGGGATGCGGGAGAGGTCCCGGTCCTTCCCGTTGCCGTTGGGGAAGTAGCCGTTGACCACGGTGAGCTTGCCGTAGCGGGCGAACTGGAGGCGGCCCTCCGCGTCCATCTCCGGCGCGTCCAGGGTGGTGGTGAGGTCGTCCGGTTCGTGGCGGCTGAAGAGGCCCACGCCGCTGTAGCCGGGGCGCTCCGCGGCCACGAAGTGGGTCTTCCAACGACGGGGGGCGCGCACCTCCGCGGGGAGCTGCTCCACGCGGGCGCGCACCTCCTGCAGCCCCACGATGTCCGCCCGGGCCTTGGACAGCCACGGGAGGAAGCCCTTGCGGTGGATGGAGCGCAGACCGTTGACGTTCCAGGAGACGACTCGCACGCCCCCGCTTATGGCGAAAGCGCGCGGGTATTTCCAGCCCCCACCGTTCCTGGACGGACGGTGGGGGCCGGTCACTGCTCAGTGCGTCAAGGCGTTTCCGTACCGCTCGCCTTGTTCTGCGGGTTGCGCGTGGTGCGGAGGATGAAGTCCGCGCTGTTCACGTTGGTGTCGTAGCTGTTGCCCTTCGCCGCGTCCGAGCCGCCCTCCATCGTGGCCGAGGACGAGCCAGCGTTGGCCTTGCGCTCGATGCTTCCGTTGGTCGCGATCGTCCCGGTGACAGGGCTCTTGCCTTCCGCGGAGTCCGCCGTGGCGCCAAAGCCCACCGTGTCCACCGCGTTCGTGTCACCCGGAGTGGTGCCCATCGCCGCGGGCCCGATGCGGACGTGGCCGACGGCGGCGCCCATGGAGAAGGTGGTGCCCCAGCTGCTGTCGGTGGTGACCGTGCCCACGTAGTCCCGGTTGGTCAGCAGGAAGAAGCCGTGGGCCGCGATGCGCGCGGTGGTCGGCAGCGTGAAGGAGCCGGTGTAGGCGTTACCGGTGGCGCTCTTGTACTGGAGCTTCCAGCCACCGATGTTCACCTCCGCGTTCGTCGGGTTGTAGAGCTCCACGAACTCGTCGCCCGCACCGCCGGGGCCTGCGCCCGCGAGCTCGCTGATGACGACGTGGTTCGTCGTGGGGGCGGCGGTGATCTGCGCCTGGGCGGACACGGACTGGCCGTTGAGCGTGGCCACGATGGTGCCCGTCGAACCGGCGGCGCCGGCGGTGAAGACGAACTTCGCGGAGAGCTCGTTGGCCGGCACCGTGACGGTGGCCGGCACGGAGCCCACGTTGCCCGTCGTGGACAGCGCCACGGACGTGGCCGCCGCGGCCGGGATGTCGAGCGTCACGGTGACGTTGGCCGTCTGACCGGCGGCCAGGGACACCGTCTCCGGCGACAGGAACGCCAGCGAGGCCGCTTCCGTCGCACCGAGCACGCGCACGGTGGCGGTGCGCGAGTCACCCCCCAGCGTGGCCGTCAGCGTCGCCTTGGCGGAGCCCGCCGCGTCGTTCGCCGTCACGATGATCGCCGCGGAGCGCGAGCCCGCGGGCACAGTCACCTGGCCGCTGTTGGCGATGACGACCGAGGGGCTGGACGAGGTGACCTGGACCACGACGTCCGTGGTGGCGTTGGCGCTCAGCGACACCGCGAGCGGCTCCGGAATCGTCTCACCCGTGGTGCCCGAGCGCGCGAAGACCGCGGCCGGCTCCAGCGCGCTGAGCGTCGCCGTGGTGCCCGCGTCGGTGCCCGCGTCCGAACCCGTGCCCGCGTCCGGAGCCGGGCCGCCGTCCGTGGCGCCGCCGTCCGTCTCCGTGCCGGCATCCGTGCCCGCGTCGATGGTGCCCGCGTCCGTCTCCGTGCCGGCGTCCGTCTCGGTGCCCGCATCGGTGGTCGTACCTGCGTCCGTCTCCGTGCCCGCGTCCGTCACCGTGCCGGCGTCCGTCTCGGTGCCCGCGTCGGTGGCCGTGCCGGCGTCCGTCTCGGTGCCCGCGTCGGTGGCCGTGCCGGCGTCCGTCTCGGTGCCCGCGTCCGTCTCCGTGCCGGCGTCCGTCTCCGTGCCGGCGTCCGTCTCCGTGCCAGCGTCAGTGCCCGCGTCCGTGTTCGTGCCCGCGTCGTTCGTGGGCGTGGTCACCTGACAGCTGTTGTTGCAGCGGTCGCCTTCGACGCGGTTGCCGTCGTCGCACGCCTCGCCACTCTCGATGATGCCGTTGCCGCAGACAGGGTTCTTGTCGTCATCACCACCGCACGCCGACAACACCAACAGCACCGCTGACAAAGGGACCAGCAGGTGCCGGGAAGACCAGGACATGGAGACTCCGTGTTGAGTACTGAGCCTCCTCACAAACCACAAAATTACAGGCCGACGCAAACCCCTCCCCGTGACTTCTCGCTCACGGCCATGGAACCCTCCGGGTCACGGATTTCTCAAGACCTGGCAGTGCGGATGGGTCATCCGGACCGGCCCGGCTTCAGCCAGGAGTCCCGGGGGTTTGCGGGGAGGCTCAATCCGCCAATCCATGCGCATCCAGGAAGCCCCGAACGGACTGGGCGATCTCCGTCCCGGCCTCCAGGAGGCCCGCGTGGCCGGCGTCATCCACCTGGAGCCAGTAGGCCTGGGGCAGCGCGCGGTGCAGCCGCTGCACTTCCGACAGGGGCACGAGGACGTCATCGCTCGCGGCGATGATCAGCACGGGCACCCGGATGGAGGGGAGGACGTCCCAGGCGTGGCCCTCCGTGAGGCCTCGCAGCGTGCGCCAATAGGCCTGCGCGCTCATGTGGTAGAGCGCGTCCAGGAACTCGGCGATGTCCTCACGCGGAGCCCGGGGCCGCAGCGCCCCCACGGCCCGCGCCAGCGGATCCGCCAGCGGGGTGGCGAGGAAGGCCTTCACCGCGGGCGCCACCACCGGCACCCAGGGCGTCCCCGCGGCCAACACTCCCTTCGCGGCGGACAACACGAAGCGGGATCCCCAGCGCGGATCCGCCGAGCCCGGCACGCCCGGCGTCCCCGCGATGAGCGTCATGGACGGCACCAGATCCGGCCGGCGGCGGTAGAGCTCCAGCAGGATGCGCACGCCCATGGAGAAGGCGATGTGGTGCGGGGGCTTGCCGTCGCCGCGCGCCATGGCCGCCTCGGTGACGCGCTCCAGGTCGTCCACGTGCACCTGGACGCGGTAGTCGTTGTCGCGCGACTCCTCGCTCATGCCATGGCCGCGGTAGTCCCAGTGCACCACGCGGTGGTCCTGCTCCAGGTCGGCGACGATGTGGCGCCAGAAGTTCTCCGACGTGCCAATGCCGTTGGTCAGCAACACCGTGGAACGGTCCGCGAGCGCGGCGTCGCGGCCCTCCTCCGGCGTGCCCGAGCTGTGGGTGTGGACCGCCACCCGGGTGCCATCCGGGGCGGAGACGAGGTGCGTGGCGCGACGGTAGGGCATCCCCGCCCACCATGCGGCCGGGCAGGCGCGGGTGCAAGTGCCGACAGCCCCTCCCACGAGTGCGCCCTCCCCTGTCCGCGCAGGCCAAGGCTGGACGCGCCGGGGCCTCCAGGCAATGGTGCGCGCGATGATCAGCGTGGAGGCGGAAGGGTTGGACGTGGCGGCCGTGCTCGCCCACTACGAGGCGCACGGCTTCGCGCGCCTGGGCCGCGTGCTGGACGACGCGGGCGTGGAAGCGCTGCGCGAGCGGGCGGACGACCTGATGCTCGGCCGCGTGGTGTACCCGGGGATGTTCTTCCAGCCGGACGCCACCACCGGCCGCTACGAGGACGCCCCCCTGGGGCTGGGCTGGCAGGGTCCGTCCCTGGACTACCGCAAGCTGGAGAAGCTGGAGAAGGATCCGCGCTTCCTCGCGTGGATGGAGAACCCGCTGTTCGAACGGATCGCCCGCGCGCGCATCCCCGGCGACATCGTCCTGTACCGCGCCATCCTCTTCCACAAGGGCCCCGCGGGCGGCAGCAACCTGCCCTTCCACCAGGACGGCGGAAAGCTGTGGGGCCTCACGCGCGAGCCGGACCTTCAAATCTGGACCGCGCTGGACGACGCGCCAGAAGGCGGCGGCTGTCTGGAGGTGATTCCGGGCAGTCACCGCGCGGGCCTGGTGACGTCACTGGGCGGCGTGATTCCTCCGGACCGCGTGGAGGCGGCGGACGCGGAAGGACACGTGGTGCCCCTGCCGGTGCGGGCTGGAGAGGCGCTGCTCGTGCACAACCACGTCTGGCACCGCTCCGGGCGCGGCCGGCCCGGACAGCGGCGGCGCGCGTTCTCCGCCTGCTACATGAGCGCGGACACCACCTGCGTGCGCAAGAAGAAGGCCCCGCGCGTGTTCCCTCCGATGTTCCGTCACCCGGTGCGCGGCGGCTGAAAGGCCCTATCATCCCGGGCGTGTCCGGACACCCTGGAGTCCTCGTCGCCGAGCAGCCCCACTACCTGCCGTGGGTGGACTTCTACGAGCAGGTGGCCCGCGCCGGGACGCTGGTGGTGCTGGACGACGTGCAGTGGCTCCGGCGCGGTTGGCAGCGCCGCACGCGCGTCGCCCTGCCCCACGGCGTGCCCACGCCGCCCCCGTCCGAGCCGGGCTTCCAGTGGCTGTCCATCCCGCTGGAGGATCCGCACCGCGACACGCGCATCCGCGACCTGACGGTGGATCAGAGCCAGCCCTGGGCGCGCAAGCACCTCCAGGCGATGGTGACGCTCTACGGAGGACGGCCGCACTTCCGCGCGCAGGTGCTGCCGCTGCTGGAGCCCTTCTACGACGCCGCCGCGCGCGAGTCCGGCCCGGGGTCGCTGTTGCGCGTGCTCCTGTCCAGCATGGCGCTGTTCCACGCACCGCTGGGCCTGGAGCCGAACCTGGTGCTTTCGTCCACGCTGGAGCGCCGGGGCGAGGACAAGACGCAGCGGCTGGTGGAGTACTGCCTCCAGACGGGCGCGCACACGTACTACTCGGGGACGGGCTCCACGGTGTACCTGAAGCCGGAGCGCTTCCGCGCGGTGGACGTGCGCCTCTTGTGGCAGCGCTTCCGCCACCCGGACTACGCGCAGGGGCGCGAGGGGCGCTTCGTGACGGGGCTGTCCATCGTGGACGTGCTGGCCAACGTGCCCGTGGAGACGGTGCGCACGTGGCTCCAGCCGTCGCCGTGGGGGCCGTTCGCGGGGGACGGCCCCCAGCCGCTTCAGCGGGCGGACGCGGCGGTGGGCGAGGAGTCCGCCGGCTTGTCGAAGCGCACGAAGTAGCTGCGCACGGCGGCGTCCAGCAGCGCGGGATCCAGGCGCGGCGTCTGGCCCTGGTAGTTCGCCATGTCGATGACCTGATCCAACAGGTCGCGAGGCTGGCACGCGGCGAAGGGCCGGTGGTGCGGGCGGTAGTGCTCGTCGATGAGGTAGTCCACGGCGCGCGCGTCGTAGGGCACGCCGCGCTTCCTGCACATCACCTGGAAGATCTCGTGGAACTGCTCCTCGTCCGGGCGCTGCACCTCCAGCTTGTAGCGGACGCGGCGCAGGAAGGCGTCATCCACCAGGGCGCTGGGATCCAGGTTCGTGGAGAACGCGGCGAACACGTCGAAGGGCACCTGGAGCTTCTTGCCGGTGTGGAGCGTGAGGATGTCCACGTCGCTCTCCAGCGGGACGATCCACCGGTTGAGCAGGTCCTTGGGGGACACCTTCTGCCGGCCGAAGTCGTCGATGAGGAGCATCCCGTTGGACGCCTTCATCTGGAACGGGGCCTCGTAGTACTTCACCTCCGGCGTGTAGACGAGGTCGAGCATCTCCAGCGTGAGCTCACCGCCCACCACCACGAGCGGGCGGCGGCAGCGCACCCAGCGGCGGTCATACGACGGCATGCCGGGTTCGTCCTCCACCGCGCGGTGGATGTTCGCGTCGAACATCTTCACGACGAAGTCGTCGACGAGCAGCGCGTGCGGAACGAAGATGTCTCCCTCGTAGCAGTTGACCATGCCCTGGCAGATGGCCGTCTTGCCGTTGCCCGGGGGGCCGTAGAAGAAGATGGCGCGCCCGGAGTTCATCGCCGGACCGATGCCGTCGAAGATGTAGTCGCGGATGATCAGGTCGCCGAACTTGTCCTGCATGCGATGGCGGGTGATGCGATTGCCGCGCACGGTCTGCTGCTTCACGGCGGCGACCCACTCGTTGAACGGCACGGGCGCCGGACCGTTGTAGCGGTTGCGGTCCAGGATCTGCCTCAGCACGTCCGTCACGAAGGTCGTGAGCTGGTAGATCATCGTGGAGCGGCCCACGCCGGATCCGCCACCGCCACGGATGTCGATGTACTTCTGCCGGCGCAGGCCTTCGATGACCTCGTCCACCAGCGCGCTGGGCAGTTGCAGGCGCGTGGCCACGTCCATGCCGCGCATCTCGCCCGCGAAGAAGATGGCCTTGAGGACCAGCTCCTCCACGAAGGTCGCGTTGAGGCCGGACTCCTGGAGCGTCTTGGGCTGCGCGGGCCAGAAGCGGTTCGTCGCCGGGGCGTCCGAGCCATCGGCGCGCCGGACGCCGCGCCGCTCCGGGCCGGCGTAGCCCTGCTGCGGCGCCGAGGCGGCACCACGACGGTCAGGGCCCGCCGGGGGCGCGCCACGGCGGTCCACCTCCGGGGGACCGCGACGCTCCATGCCGGGGGCCGCGCGACGTTCGGGCTCCTGCGCGGGTGGAGGCGGGCCAGGGGGCGCGGTGCGCCGCTCGGTCTGCACGTCGAGCATCTCCTCGCCGAACGGCGGCGGCGCGCCCGGTGGTGCCACGCCCGCGGACTGCGCGGGAGGCACGCGAGGGCGCGGCATCGGGTCGAAGATGACGGACGGCAGCGGCGCGGGAACCGCGGGCCGGGAGCGGGTGGGCTCCGGACGCGGCTCCGCGCCCAGGGCCGCACCGGCGGGTGCGGGCGCGCGCGGACGGGGCGGCGCGGACAGGACGGGGTTCGCCTGCGCGGCGGGCGTCTCCAGCGGGGTGATGTTGCGATTCTCGTCCTGCTCGGCGCCGAGCGAAGACGGACCTGGGCCAGGTGGGGGCCTGCGGGTGAAGTCAGCCATCACAGCTCCGGCGGGGGGGGAGGTCACTGTACCCCACCGTCGTGTCAGCGGTGTTAACTTCGGCCCATGAGCTTCTTCCAGGCGCCCCCCGGTCTTGGCAACCAGTACGACGACGACGCGTTCCTGCAGGGCTACCTCGCCCGTACCCTTCCGGAGGACATGTTTCGTTCGCTCCAGGATGACTTCCGCGAGCTGGGGGAGCTGGGAGGCAAGTACTTCTACGAGTTCCAGCAGCGCGACCGGCTGAACGAGCCCGTGCTCACCCAGTGGAGCCCGTGGGGTCAGCGCATTGATCACATCGAGGTGTCACCGCTGTGGAAGGAGGCGGAGGCGCTGACCGCGAAGAAGGGCCTGGTCGCGGTGGCCTACGAGCAGAAGAGCGGCGCGCTCAGCCGCGTGCACCAGTTCGCGTTGAACTACCTGGTGCAGCCGTCGCTGGACGTCTACTCGTGCCCGCTGGCGATGACGGACGGCGCGGCGCGGTCGCTCCTGTCGCTGGGCAACCAGGCGCTCATCGACCACGCCCTGCCCCACCTGACGTCGCGGGATCCGGCGACGTTCTGGACGTCGGGCCAGTGGATGACGGAGCGCACGGGTGGCTCGGACGTGGGGCTCACGCTGACGGAGGCGCGGCAGTCTCCGGAGGGCTGGCGGCTGCACGGCACGAAGTGGTTCACGTCCGCGACGACGGCGCAGATGGCGCTGACGCTGGCGAGGCCCACGGGCAACGGCCCCGGAGGCAAGGGGTTGGCGCTCTTCTTCGTGGAGACGCGGGACGCGCAGGGCCGTCTCAATGGCATCCAGATCAACCGCCTGAAGGACAAGATGGGCACGCGCAAGGTGCCCACGGCGGAGCTGACGCTGGACGGGACGCTGGCGGTGCCGGTGGCGGGGCTGACGGACGGCATCCGCAACATGGCGATGATGTTGAACGTGACGCGCACCTGGAACGCGATGGGCGCGACGTGGAGCATGCGCCGGGCCATGGCGCTGGCGCACGATTACGCGAAGCGCCGGGTGCAGTTCGGCGCGCCGTTGTCGGAGAAGCCGCTGCACATGGACACGCTGGCGGGGCTGGAGGCGGAGTTCCAGGCGGGCTTCCTGCTGGCGTTCCGCGGGGTGGAGCTGCTGGGCAAGCTGGAGACGCGCACGGCGACGGAGCAGGAGATGCTGTTGCAGCGGCTGGTGACGCCGCTGGCGAAGCTGACCACGGGCCGGCAGGTGGTGCACATCACGTCGGAGGTGACGGAGTCCTTCGGCGGCGCGGGCTACGTGGAGGACACGGGCCTGCCGCGCATCCAGGCGGACGCGCAGGTGCTGTCCATCTGGGAGGGCACCACGAACGTGTTGTCGTTGGACTCGCTGCGCGCGCTGGCGAAGGAAGGCACGCTGGAGGCGTTCTTCCACGAGGTGGAGGGCCGGCTGTCGAAGGTGACGGACGCGGGCCTGCGGCCATGCGTGAAGACGGCGCACGACGCGCTGGAGCACGCGCGGGCGTGGGTGTCCGGCGCGATGGCGAACCCCACCACGATGGAGGCCGGGGCGCGGCGCTTCTCCCTGACGCTGGGGCGCACGCTGGAGCTGGCGCTGCTCAGCGAGCACGCGCAGTGGTGCCTGGAGCACGGGCACGGCCCGCGCAGCCGGGCGGCGGCGCGGCGGTTCCGGCAGAACGGCGTGGACCTCATCCAGGATGAAATCGACCTGGATGATTCGCGGCTGCTGAGCTGAGGCATCGCGACAGGTGCATGCGGCGGGCGCCGCCATTAAGAAGCGGGCGCCATGTCCGTCCTGAGCCCCGAGCAGTGCCAGCGCTTCGCCACCGATGGGTATCTCGTCCTGCCGTCCTTCGTGGAGGGCGGGACGTGTACACGGATGCGGGCCGTGATCCAGGAGCAGCTCGCCTCCGGTGACGGCCCGGTGGAGTACGAGGCCGAAGTCGCCTATCCGGGCTCACCGGCGAGCGTCGACGCCGAGGGCGGGCGGACGGTGAGGCGGTTGCTGAAGGCGCATGGGCGCGCTCCCCTGTTCGCGGCGTGGTTCGACGACGCGCGGATGATGGAGGCGCTGGGGCAGTTGCTGGACGGGCCGGTGGTGCAGGCGCGGGCGCACCACAACTGCGTGATGACGAAGCAGCCGCGCTTCTCCTCGGACACGGGCTGGCACCAAGACGTGCGCTACTGGGCCTTCACGCGGCCGGAGCTGATCTCCACGTGGTTGGCATTGGGCCCGGAGACGCCGGAGAACGGCGGCCTGAAGGTGCTGCCCGGCACGCACCGGATGCAGTTCGCGCCGGAGCGCTACGACGCGCGGCTGTTCCTGCGGTCGGACCTGCCGGAGAACGCGGCGCTCATCGAAGGCGCGCAGTACGTGCGACTGTTCCCCGGGGACGTGCTGCTCTTCCACGCGCGGCTGTTCCACGCGGCGAGCCGGAATCACACGGCGGACACGAAGTACTCCGTGGTGGCCACATACCGGCGGACGGACAACCTGCCGGTCCCGGGCTCACGATCCGCGAGGGATTGAGGCGGATTCACGGCGCGTACTGATACCGCTCGATGATCCGGCCCTCGGGCGAGACGGCATAGAGCTCGAACCAGTCGAGCTCGAAGCTGCCACCAGGTCCGATTCCCTCACAGTGGTCGACGCGCCGGTTCACCCGGACGATGTAGACGCCCTTCCCCTCGCCGACGACGACCTCCAGGGCTCGCGCCGTGAAGATGCATTCATTCCGGCGCGCCTTGGGGAAACGGCTCACGACATCCTGGAGGGCCGCATGGGACGCCAGGATGGCAGGTCCATCCAGCGTCGCCATGGGCTCCAGGCCCTCTGGCCATTCAAAGACAGCAGAAGAAATGGCTTCGCTTGAGTCAGCCTGAGTCTCCGGCTGAAGCCCAGTCGTGGCGCAAGACACCATGCAAGCAATCGCTGCCCATGCCCAAACACGGCGGATGCCGTACTTGAGTGGGCAGCAAAGGCGCGGCATCTGGCCCGGCAGGAGCTACTTCGCGGCCTGCGTGAGGGCGTCTTCCACGTAGCGGACGCCCTTCGCGGTGATGGCCTTGCCCTTCTTGGTGTCCTGGGCGTAGCCGGCGTGCAGGCGCAGCGCCTTGGCCGCGTTCGGCGCGGCGTAGGTCACGCCCAGCCCGCTCCAGAAACGCGACGTCGTTCCGGACGTCACCTCCACGTCCAGCGACTTCGCCAGGTACAGCGGGATCAGCGAGCGCAGGAGCTGATCCTTCTCCTTGCCCGCGGAGACCAGGTCCTTCTGGCGCGCATGGCCTCGCAGCGCGGTCTCCAGCACCGACACCGCGTCCTCGCTCGTGGCTCCGGACGAAGCCGCCTTCTTCGCGGCTGGGGCCTTCTTCGCCGCGCTCTTCTTCTTCGCGGGCGCCGCCTTCTTCGCGGCCGGGGCCTTCTTCGCCGCGCTCTTCTTGCTCGCGGCCTTCTTCGCCTTGGGCGCCGTCTTGCGACGGGCGGCTTGCGCCAGCTCCATGCGGCCCTCGAAGGGGACCCCCACCACCGTCGCGTCCACCTGGCGATCCGGAATCGCGTTGCGCAGGGACTCGATCACCTCATGCACGGACGCGCGCGGAGCCTCGGAGTGCACCGGGCGGGAAACGCGGGTCCGAGCAGGCTCGCTCACGGGCGGCTTGCCCTGCGCGTAGTACCGAACCCAATCGCTCGCCTCCTCCACCACTTCAGACAGGCCCACGCGATCGAGCAGCGACCCCAACCACCGAAGACTGTTGCGCACTGAGTACCCTCCCGTTCTGATCCACGCTACTACACTCCAGACAGAAGCAACCTATATCGCTAGCAATACGGGTTGTTCCATGCCCCCGTGGGTATTCCTGCCCATCCGTCCACGGATCACGGGAACAGACGTGCAGATGTAGCGCGGTGTTCCTACGTCTCACTGCCTCACGGACACCACGCTGCGCGTCTTCACGTTCGTCACCTTCCCCGAGCGCTCCAGCATCCCCTCCCCCACGAGGAACAGCGCGCCGTGGATCTCCTGCCTGCACCGCGCATACACCTCCGAGGGCACCACCAGGTTGGCGATCCCCGTCTCGTCCTCCAGCGAGATGAAGCAGATCCCCTTCGCCGTGGGCGGCATCTGCCGGCAGATCATCATCCCCCCCACCTTCACCGGCCGCCCCGCCGACACCCGCTTCAACCC
>NZ_RAWQ01000021.1:0-71786 GCF_003668965.1 Corallococcus sp. AB030 | reverse complement strand
AGGCGGACGGCGAAGTCTCCCTCTGGGCCGAGGCTCGCGGCCCGTCGCGCTGAGACGACTCACCCAGCAATCATTCGCCGAACCTCTCCGTCAACGTCGCTCTCGACGGGCTCGGGCGAGGACTTACGAGAGGACCAGGCTCATTTTCATGGTGACTCCAGGCAAAGCACCTGAAGGCCCTGGCAATCGTCAGGCCAGTCTTCGGCATCCCCCGTGCACTACGCGCGCGCGTGGTGCACCCCTGCGCCACGCCCTCGACGAGGCCCCCATAGTGAAGCCCTACTTCCAGTCCGACACCATCACCCTGTTTCACGCCGACTGCCGCGACGCCCTGCTCGGACTCCCGTCCGGATCCGTGGACGTGCTGCTTACCGACCCGCCCTACGGCATGGCGTATGAGGCCAAGGGCCGCAGCGGCGCGGCCATCCGCGCGGACGGTTCCCGCCAGGGCATGCGTGTTTTCCGCCAAGCACTCACCGCGGCCGGACCCGCGCTGAAGCCTGACCTGCACGCGTTCGTTTTCTGCCACTGGCAGAGTTGGCCGGACTTCTTCGACGCGGCGTCCTCGCACCTGCGCGTCAAGGGAGCGTTGATGTGGTGGAAGGCCCGGGGCGGCATGGGTGACTGCGCCGCCAGTTTCGCGCCGGACTACGAGGTGGTGTTGCACGGCACCGGCTCGAAGCGGCGTGCCCTGGCCGGGAAGCGGCACGGAGCGGTCCTCTCCGGGTACCCGCCGGTGCCCAATGCGAAGCGGACGCATCCCACCGAGAAGCCCGTCAACCTGCTGGTCTACCTGCTCGAGCGCGCGTGCCCGAACGGAGGCTTCGTCCTGGACCCGTTCGCCGGCAGCGGGGCGACGTTGGTGGCCGCGCAGCAGCTCGGGCTGCGCGCCGTTGGCGTGGAACTCGAGGAGCGCTACTGCGAGGCCGCCGCCCGCCGTCTGGAGGCCGGCACCGCCCTGGTGCGCGCAGCGTGACGCACCAGGTGTGGCGGAACGTGCCTCCTGCCGACGTGGCAGGCTGCGAGCGTGACGAAGGAGGAACTGCTCC
The DNA here is from genome assembly GCF_003668965.1 of Corallococcus sp. AB030. NCBI lineage: Bacteria > Pseudomonadati > Myxococcota > Myxococcia > Myxococcales > Myxococcaceae > Corallococcus > Corallococcus sp. AB030. The sequence continues at coordinate 70,737 of NZ_RAWQ01000021.1, read as the reverse complement.
AGCAGGTCGAGACGTTCGGCCGCGAATTCAAGGCGCGCTGCAGGCGAGTACGGGTGCGCCCTGTCCCGGTCCTTCGGAGTGACGGAGGTGAACGTCCGCTGCATCGTCCAGCGCCTCACGTGAAAGCACGTGGGGTAGGCTCGCGCACGACCCGGCGAGGAGGGGCCCGTGGACGAGATCGACCAGTTGCACGCCACCGAGGAACGTCGCGCGAAGCTCCGTGCCGTGGTGCGGGCGCGTCTGGATGTAATCGAGAATCTCATACCGTCGCTCATCGCCGACGCTGACGAGATTGACCTCTCTGATGAGTTGGAGGAGCGGGACGTCTTCACCTACAACGGCAACGTGGTGGAATTCCGTCGTCTGCGCGAGGCCACGAACCAGTTGATCTCCGAGCACGCCGTCCTGGAGGGGCTCCTCGACCGGCCCGTTGCTCGCTGGGTGCCGCGGGCAGCGCTCGTCATCGCCAGCGCATCGCTGCTCTGGCAGATCATCGCGGCGCTGTGGAAGCTGAAGTCGTAGGCCAGGAGGAGCCATGGACATCAACAACATCCCCGGCGTCATCGACATCCCGCTGACGGACATTGTCCCGCCGCACGAGGTGCGCGACAAGGCGAAGCTGGAGGCCATCCGCGCGTCCATGGAGGCCCACGACTGGAAGGGCCGGCCGCTGGTGGTGGTGCCGTACCCATCCGCTGATAGGACGTTCCTGGCGCTCACCGGCAGCCACCGTCTGGCAGCTGCTGACGCCGCAGGCCTGGAGGTGGCGCCCTGCTACGTGGCGACGCTGGGCGACGCCATGTACGTCCACACCACGCCCCAGGGCGACTGGCTCTATAGCGTGAAGCGCGGGGACCGCATCGAGCAGGAGGACATGGCCGAGTACTTCAGCCCGGTGGACCCCATCGCGATGGGGCTCCTCGTCGAAGAAGTGACCGCCAATGCGGAGGAGCTGATTGAACGCGTAGTGAAGCAGCGGCGCTGAGCCACGCACACGTCCAGCGCCTCACATGGAAGCAGGCGGGGTAGGGCGAGGGAGTATGGTGGCAAGCCTCATCCACGGCTCGCGCTTGATGAACCACATCCCACGAACCACATCACCCGCTTGGCGGATACTACTAAAGCCCGTGGCTACGGAAACAAATCCAGCACTTTCGAGTCCCTGGAAGAGCGCATCGTACTCAGGCTGCCATTCTGCCTCCGCAGGCTTGTCTAGCGTCAGAATGGCAATGTCGTCCCGCATAAGTTTCTGGACGTGAAGTCGGTCTGATTGCTCTGCTGACGACCACCGGCCGCCGACCGTGGCCACAAGGCCCACGAGAGCCTCGTACTCCGCGCTGCTCAGGTCGCGAAGCAGGCGCAGAACCCCAACGAAAAACCTATCCTTGGGCCGACTGGCTCGTGTGTACTCACGGGTAAGTAGCCCTAGACTTGGGATTACGGCGTCGCTAATGGCTTCTTCAAGTGTTTTTATTGCTGCGACAACGGCGTCCTTTGTTTCGTTTGGAGCCTTCGCAAGCTCCGCTTCAAGCAAAGGAGTTGCCGTTTCGTTCGGGTACCCAGAATCCATGAAGCTTTCGACAAAGAGCATTGCTTTTCGCGTGCGCGTTTCGAGTACATAGTCGAAAATCGAACTACCAAGCGTCGTCGTGCCTTTGATGACTGCGGCTATCTTGGGGCCGAATAGCAGCCCGATGAAGATGTCTGTGCTTGGTTTTAGCTTTGCGACGAGCGATGTTTTCTTGTTCACGATGTCTTCCTGGCTCGGTCGTTAACGTGTCGTTTGCCGCAAATGAGGGTGGCGCTAGCGCTGCTGATCGGCGTATTGCTTCGCGTAGTAGCCCTGAACGAACCTCTCGGATTCGCGCCATCCGCCGATGGCAACGCGACATGGCTGGCAGACGAAGAGAACCTTCACTTCCTCCTGACCCGTCGCCGGATTCTTCACCGGTCCAGTGACGTCAAGGCGCGTGTTGTCCTCCAGAGCCATTCCTCGCTGGAAGTGCGTTGGGAACTCCTTCTCGCACCTGGCGCAACGGCTGGGGTCGATGTTCATTCGCCGCTCCCCGGGCGTTGCAGAGGTCCCGTCGGCTGCGCGTAGACGACGAACGGCACGGAGGATCCGGTAGCGTCATCGGTTTCCTCACCGAGGGTGTAAACGAACTCCCACTTTGAGGGGTCCTGGTCGACTTGCTGGTGCAACGGCGGGTCTGCGATGAGCCCTGCGTTGATGGCGGCAGCAATGGCAGGGTGAACCTGGCCCATGAGAGCGAGCTTTTCTTCGAGCATGTCACGTGACACCGCCGCGGGGGTGGGCCCGTTGAACCGGGCAACGCCTTCACCAAGACGTGTCGCATCTGAACGCTGCCGCACCGTGAATTTTGCCACTTTCGCCATGGAGTCCCCCATGCCCAGGCGCGAGTCGTGGGCGCCGCGAGCAGGACGCCAACCTACGGCAGCTGCCTGTGGCGTCGCCAGCCTCCCCCTTCGGGGGATGGACGCGGGCAGAGCTGACCCACTGGGATGAGGAGGGCGCCCAAGGAACGTCGGCCCGACCCGGTAGGCTGTCGGAGCGTCCCGGCACAACCGGGCGCGGTGGCTTCGGCCTTCTCCACGAAAGGACACCCAGACAATGAAACTCTCCGCGTTCCGTACCCGCCGCGATTTGGCGATTTACCCCAACCAGGAGATTCCCGGCCGCTTCAATCGGTACGGCTCTCTCGTCCAGGTGACCCGGTATGCCGACCAGCAGGCGAAACGGGTGTACGAGGTCGACGAGGAGCACATGCTCTACCGTGAGGCTGACCTGACGAAGGTTCCGGCGGTCATGGGGGAGTGGAAGCCGCTGGAGCCATAACGACGCAACGACCGGGCCCCGTCTAAACCATGTCCACGGGGCCCTGAATCTCGGGGCATGCGCAATCACCTCGCCGTCGCCGTGGTCGCGGCCCTCGGATTCGTCCTCATGCGGCCGCACTGGTTTCCTGGAGCGCGAGCACTACCCGCGCATGAGCCTCCGCCGCCCGGTGTTCCTCCCGCGCCTTCGCCAGTCTCGTCCGCGCCTCCGGACTCCCGTCCAGCCTGCGCATCGCGCCCTGCAGCTTCAACTCTGCTTCCCCCAGGCGCTGCGCCAGCGCCACCCGCTCCATCGTCGTCATGCCCGGCGCGGAGAGCAGGAGGCGTGCCGTCCCAAAAGGCCGCGGAGTCGCGCAATGGCTACGGTGTGCGCTTCAGCGTTGCGAGCGCAGCAGCGACACTGCCTGCCTTCTCAACGTCCTGGAACGACAACCCCAGCGCCTCAAGGGCGTCCGAAGCCATAGCCCATGCCAGCGATGCGGCACGCTCGACAGGCGGGTGCCCTGTCGGCGCCTCCTGGATGAATCGCTGGGCCGCAGACGTAGCCTTCGTTCGCAGCCGCTCATTCTCAGCAAGAAGCGCGAGAATGGCCGACGGCGTGGCGACCGAGTGGAGCCGAACGTAGGTGTCGCGCTGCTTGTGGATATTCACGACGACGAGCTCGCCGCCTGGTCGTGACGCTGCCTCTGCTGCAATCCGTAGTTCCGCCTTGCGCTCGTCCGACAGGTCCACGTTCCACCTCCTGGCGCGACATCCTACGACTGCGGGACCGTCCAGTCCTCCGGCGGCTGCCGCGCACGTCCGTCTGGGCCTCGCGGCTGGCCTCCCGGAGCGCGTCGTCCACTAGGTGGGCCACGCGCTTGACGTTGGCCGGCAGCTGCCCGCCGCACTCCATGGCCTCCGCGTGCAGGCTCGCTGCGGCGGCGGTGAGGTGCAGCTTCATGACGGGCATCCGGGACAGGGGCATGGCCACCTCCACGCGAGAAGGTGGCAATGCGCACAAGGTGCCGCCGCGGCAAGGGCTACTGCTGGAAAAGCTTGTCGATAGCGGCCCAATCGGTCTCGCCGGTCACGGCCAGGGCCGCGCCGACCAATGCAGCTCCGGCAGCGCGGTGCTGCCCGGTCGACAGCAACGGACCGACCCACTTCCCTGACTTGTCATCCCACTTGATGCCCGGATCCACCGGTGTGCTTCCGCCTCTGACGTAGGCGAAGAAGACGCCTGCCGCGTAGTGAACCTGCGGCGCGTCTACATCGGGAAGCTCGCCGGGCGAACGGCTGACGAAGGCGCTCAGCCTGGAACCAGGTTCGGGATTGGCTGAAACACGGAACCCGTCGGACTGCTTCAACCGCAGGATGGCGTCCATTACGCCATTCGCTGACTGTAACTGCTGTGTCGCGTCTGCCATTTGTAGTCTCCGGAGAGCGCGAGGCGCTCTCATAGTCTGTGGTCGCACGGAGCTGACGCTTCGCAAGAATCCAGTCATGCCCTTGAGTGCTAGTCGTTGCGCCGCAAACAGCCACCGCGTCGGCTACAGCGGCAGCAGGTCCGCCTGCAGCGTGACGCCCGCGGTGACGTGGGTGCCCGTCAGGCCCGGCACCAGCGCGTCTCCAGCGAGCACGTGCGTCAGCGTCAGGCCCGCCGTCACCCGCTGCACGGTGACGGACGCGCCTACGGACAGGCCCAGCCAGGTGCCGCTGGCGTCTCCGGTGCGGCGGCGCACCACGGGCCCGGCCTCCAGGGTGCCCAGCACCAGCTGCATGGGCGTGTGCACCTGCCACCAGTGCGCCGCCACGCCCGCGTCCGCGCGCAGCGACGTCCAGGAGGCGCCGGCCGCGGAGTCGAGGGACGCGCCGGCGCGGAGGTAGCCGCCCACCGTCAGCGGCAGTTCGCTGCGGGCGCCAAGCCGGTGGAGGCGGGCCGCCGCGCTCAAGCCCAGGCGCCCACCTGGGCGCAGCAGCAGCCCGCCGGCCGCGTCTGGCCCGTCCGCCGCGACGCTGGGCGCCAGGTGCGCGAGGACCTGGATGGCCCCGCGCTCGCTCCAGCGGCCGTACCCGACGCCCAGGGCGAGCGGGCGCGGGTTGCCCCCGGGCGCGGCGGGGTTGAGGACGCCCTGTGCGGTGGCGGTGGCGACGATGGAGCTCCACGCCGGGAAGTCGCCTCCATCGGCGGGCGCCTCCTCCTGGGCGAGGGCGGTGGTGGACAGGGCAAGGGACAGCAGGACGGCGGTGTGCTTCGACACGGAAACCTCGGGGAGCGGGCGCACGGGTAGAGCCCTGCCGTCCGGCGCCCGGGCCGGCAGGTCGTGAAGGGGTTGAGGTGGTGGGGCGGCTACGGGCCGGTGCGGGGGAGCAGAGGCAGCACCTGCTCAAGGGCCGTGCGCAGCACCTGCGCGGGGCCCCGGGTGGCGTCCACGCGGACTACGCGTTGGCCCTGGGACTCCAGGTACGTGAGGGCCCGTGCGTAGCCGTCGGCCGCGCTGGCCGCGACTGCGGGCGTCTCGTAGGCGTCCAGGACGCGTGCTGCTCCCGCGCGTCCGAGAGCGACGCCCACCGGGCACTCCAAGAAGAGGAGCAGGTCCGGCTTGAGCGCATGGACGTTGAGTTCCATCACGCACTCCAGGCCCACGTGTGGCCCCTGGTAGGCCAGGGACGACAGCACGTAGCGGGTGCACAGCACCACCTCGCCGCGGGCGAGCGCCGGACGGATGACCGTCTCCGTGTGGTGCGCGCGGTCAGCCGCGTACAGGAGAGCCATCGCCTCCGGGGAGAGCGGGCGCTCCGCCAGCATACGCCGGAGCAGCATCCCCACGGGCCCGCCGGAGGGCTCCTCCGTGTTCAGCACCCGCGCGCCCTGGGCGTGCAGCTCGTCTCCAATGAGTCGGGCCAGCGTCGTCTTCCCGCTGCCGTCTCCGCCTTCCAGGACGACGAAGGTTCCGGGCACTCTATACATGGATGGCACCTCCTTCCGATTCCCAGGCCTCGCGCTCGTGTCGGAGCGCAAGAGCCTGGGTCTCGGCCTGAAGCTCCCCGCGAATGGCGGCGGCGAGGGCCGGCATCACGTTCTCGCAGAAGCCACGCACGTCCGGCGGGTAGTCGTAGGAGGCGAACTCGTAGGGCTCGTCCAACGTGGTGTTGGTGCACCAGACGGAGAACTCGTCGATGCGGATTTCGTCGTCGTTCCTCGCGTCACGCCCACTCCAGCGTCCCAGCGCATCGGCCAGTGACTGCCACGCTTCGGCCGCCGTCTCCTTCGAGTAGATGCCGTCGCGGCGGTAGGTGAGGATGTGCTCGCGGATCCGCTTCAGCGTTCGCGCTCCATCCCACCAGTCGCGCGTCTCCAGCTTGCTGCACACGTAATCGTCCTGGCCCGCGAGGTGCGCGACGAAGGCGCGGAACTCGCGCCCCGGCGCGGTCCACCGGAACGAGTAGTTGCCCCAGTCGGATACGGTGGCGAAGAAGCCGTCGCTCCGGAGGATGACGTCCGCGAGCCATGCGCCCTTCTCGGTGCGGAGGCGGTATTGGTAGACGAGCGGATCAGCCACGGGGCACTTCCTCCCCGGGCAGCAGCGGAAGGGCATCGAGCTCACGCGCGAAGGAGAAGGGGTCCTGCCCCGCGAGCACGAGCCCCGCGATGTGACGGGCGGCCTGGTTGCGCATGTCCTCCGCGCCGAGGCGCGCGGCCTCGGTGACGGCCTGGGCGAGCGCGTTCCATGCCGGGAGGATGTCCGCTCCAGCCCGCGCGTTCGGCACCGGCAGTTCCGGGTACACCGCACGGAGGACAGCGACGGCCACGCCCTGGTGCGCGGTGGTGATGCGCAGGGCGCTCCACACCTGGGCGAGCGAGTGGCGCACCGCCTCGGGGATGTACGGGCTGCCGCACGCGTCGCAGCGCGCCCGGCACCACGCGCACGTGCCCTCGCCAGTGCAGGTGCAGCGCCCGGACGGGTGCAACGCATCCGCCGCAGACGTCGTCAGCGGCGTGGGCTCGTGGCCCAGCTTGGCGAGGGACTGCTGGATGCGCTCGCTGACGGGCAGCAGCGGCGGCACCGCGGGGCGCACGTCGAGCGGCGACAGCATTCGGTGGATGTCGGCCACCGCATCCACCTGCGCGCGGAGGGCGTCACGCTCGGCCCGGAGCCTGTCCCGGACGACACGAACGTTGTTCCTGCCCTCCTGAAGGACGAGAACCTTCCGCTCCAACTCCGCCACCTGGGCCTGGGCGGCGTCACGCTCGGACTCGGCCTTGCGCTGCGCAGCCAGCGCCTCAGCTGCGACATCGCCAGCGCCACGTTCGCAGTCCTTCAGGTTGTCCCGCTCACGCTCCAGCTCCGCCACGCGGGCCTGGAGGGCGGAGATCTCGCGCATGCGCTTCTGCGCCGCTTCGTGGCACCCCCAGGCGTCCGGCGTCACCTCCGGGTCCAGCACCTTGGCGATCTCCTCCACCTGCTGGTGCGTCTGCGTGCGCTGCTCCTCTGCCAGCGTCGCGCGGTTGGTGAGGGCGGACACCTTCGCCTCATGATCCGCGAGCAGGGCCGCGCCGGGGTGCTCCTCGGCCAGCAGGCGGTGGGCGACCTGGAGCGTGAAGGAATCGGGCGTGTACGAGCCGTCGCGCACGCCTTCCATCAGGTCTGCCAACTCCTTCAGCGCGTCCACCAGCGCCGCGTTGTCCGCCATCAACCCCGGCACCTTCGCGCCCTTCAGCGCGGCGTCGCGAAGCATCCGGGCCATCACCGTTTCGGTGGAGCCATTCGTCCGCGCGACCACCGCCTGGAACCACCGCTCCACATCCCCGGTCGCGTACTTCGGCACGCTCGAAGACGGCCCAACCGACGGCAGGGCGGACGTCAGCGGCGCGAGCCAGGCCCATGCCTGCGCCAGCGCGGCGCGGACTTGCGCCTCATTGGCGGGCACCTCGCCCAGGGCGATGCGGCGGACCTCCTCCAGCTCCTTCGGCATGCCGCTGACGTCCGCTGGCTTCATTGCGCGGTCGCCTCCGCCAGCGCCTTCGAGGCGGCGCGGCCGCGCGGCAGCTGGACGTCCTCCACGCTGTTGGGGTTGGCGTTGTCTGCCCACGCCGCCGGGCGCCGGTTTGTCTTCTCCAGGTTGCGCAGCTTCTGGTAGTGCGCCGCGCAATAGCCCTTCGTCCGGCTGGGCTTGCCGCAGCCCTTGATGGCGCACATACGCGTGCCGTCGGCCTGGGCCGCCGTCGACTTGCCGGGCTTCGACGGTTTGGTCGCGCTCGCCAGGGGCACCTTCGCCGCAGGCGCGGGCGTCACCATGCCGCCCAGCTTCGCCACGGTGTCGCGCAGCATCTGTGCGGTGTCCTCCAGCCTGTCCGCCAGTTCCACCAGGCCGCCACTGCTCTTCGTCTTCGTCGCCACGTTCGTCTCGCTTCGTTGTTGGGGTTGAGCGCGCCGCCGTCGTGACGGCGCGCGGGAAGAGGGCGGGCGGCCCTCGCTGCGCCGCCCGCTGGAGTCACGGGGAGGAGGGCTCGCGGGGCGCATCAGCAACGCGCCCCTGCGGATGGACGGTTAGATGCCGTCTTGCGGGTTGCCGCGCCGGTTGAACATCTCGGGGTCCACGATGGGCACCAGCGCACCGGCCGCAGTGGCCACCCGCGCCGCGCCCGCGCGCACGAGAAATCCCGCCTTGATGAGGTACTCCACCCAGGGCGTGTCCCGCGTGGCCGTCACCTTGGCGCTGTTGTAGAGGCGGGCCGTGCTGTTGCGGAGGTCCATCACGTCCAGGCCGGAGTCCTCCGGCGCCGCGTACTTGAACATCGCCTCCACGGTGGCCCCCGCGCTACCCGGCGGCCCGCCGTTGCACGAATCGTCCATTTCCGACTGAGCTCGGGCGCGGACCTTGCCCGCCGCCTTGGGGTCGATGTTGCGCTTGATATCGTGGTCTGCCTTGTCGCTGGAAACCCCAATTTCCGTGGCCAGTATCGCCTTGACGAAAATGGCGGTCAGGCACTTGGCGTTGGCGCCCTTGGACAGCTTGGCGGCCTCCGCGCCCTGGGTTTCGGCCTGCTTCAGCAACTTGGCCCAGTCGCCCGCTTTGCCCACCCAGCCCTCCGGCGGAGAACTGGGGCTGTAGGCGGCCATGGCGGGGGAGATCGCGAGGCACACGAGTGCCAGCGCGGCGAGACGCGGAAAGGAAGACATACGGCTCCTGGGGGTTGGTGTTACGGCTGGACGGAATGCCGGCGCCGGACTCGAACCGGGAGCGCTGGGACGTCCAGCGGGGGCCCACGCCCCGTCATCGGCAGGTGCTGCGGGTGCTGCTGCGGACGGAAGGTCCCGGCGGGGGCGGGAGTGGGGACCGCCCCCGCCGGGCAGCGCTCAACGTCAGCGCCGTGAGAGGCCCCGCGAGGCCCTATGCCCCGCGGGGTGAGGTGGAGCGCTCCGTCCAGCCAGGTGGTGTGCTGGCCGCTCCACCGACAAGGCCCGGTGGCCCAATGCCACCGGGTTGCAACCCCGCGCGCTGAGAGATCGACCCGGGCCGTGTGAGGCGGCTTGCGGAACGCGCGGTGCTGCGAAACGTCAGTCGTGGCTGAACTTCCCGAAGCACACCGGGCCGCCATGGTCAGGGCAGACGCGTGCGCCACCACACGCGCAGTCCCGGAAGGTCGCCTTCGCGCAGCACTCCACCTGCGGTGCAAGCTGTCGCGGCACCAGCGGAACCGCTTCCACGCCCTCTCTCCGGAGCGCCCGTAGCTCCGCGAAGTACTCGGCCCGGTTGGCTCGGTGCCGGACGACGTCAGGCGACGGCTTGCGAGGGCGGCAGCGGCGCACGGTCAACCGTCCGTGCCGGGCTCGCGCTGCGGCTGCTTCTGCATGGCCGCCACCTGCCGGGCCGTGAACCCCAGGCGCTTCGCGGCGGCCTTCACCGCCTCGCCCGCCACCTCCCGAGCCTTGCTTCCCTTGGGAAGGCCTTGGGCACGCCCATAGAGGGAGGGGAACTCCTCCTTGGTCACCTGCTCGGCCTCAGAGACGATGGCCGCGGCGACGTCGTCGGCACCTCCAGCCCGAGGGGTGGTGTGCGGAGGCGGGGCATTCGCGCGCTGGGATGGCGGTCCTTCATCCATCGCATGACGAGCGCGCTGCGGGCTTCCGCGCTGCGACTGCTGGTTGTTCGCGTGCCCGTCATCCTCCGGGTCGTCGCCGGTTGGAATCAGGAAGAGCTTGAGCAAGGCGTACTTCACCGCGCCGGTGAGCGCCTTGTACGTGGCCTTGTCGCCCTGGTCCTGCCCCTCGCCCAGAACCTCGAACGACCGCTCCTCGCCGCTGTCTCCGTCGGTCAGCGTGAAGCGCACGGTCAGCGTCGCGATTCGGTCCTTGCCACCCTTGTTGCGCTCCACCTCGCGCCACTCCGTCTTCACCACGGAGGGAATCAGCATGAGGGCGCGGTCCGCCATGGCCTTCCGAACAGCCGAGACGATGTCCGCCTCGGTCGCGTAGTCGTAGCGGTGGAAGTCGTTGCGCCCGGACTTCGGGACGCGCTCCACTTCGCCCATCACCTCGGCCAGCTTGCGCACCAAGCTGCGCACTTGCGCCTTCTCCACAGCGGCCATGGTTGTATCGGTGCCCGTCATTTTCGCGCGCTCCTACTCGTAGCTCTCGCCCGCGGCCTGCTCGGCCTGGCGCAGCAGTTCCCGCAACTCGGCCTGCACCTCGTCTTCCGGGGTGAGGCAGTCCCACTCCATGTCTCGCCAGCGATGCCGTCCCTCGTGCTCGTACTCGCGCTCGCACAGCACCCAGCTTCGTTCCGGGTGCTCGGCGTAGGCGGGGCAAGGGGAGCGGCGTGCTTCTGGCAATGCAACCTCACAGGTTGAATGCCGTATTCATATCCAATAGGTCTGACGTGCTACGCGGCGGCTTGCTGCACTTCGGCCCGCGCGCGGAGCTGCCGCGCGAGCCACACCTGACGCTCCAGTTCAGCGCGCAGGTACACCTCCGCCTCGTTGAGGCGGGCGAGCTGGAGCCGCGTGCTGGTGACGCGGCGCTGATGGCGCAGCCACTGCTCGCGTGTGGCGTCGGTGCCGTCAGGCTCGCATGCCTCCTGGAGGTATTCGACGGCCTGCAACACCTCCTGCGTCTGAGTCTGCTGCTCCTCCAGCTCGCGCACCTGCTGCGCAAGGCTCGCCGCGTCGCGGTCCGGCGGCGTCCAGCCCTCGCGGGCGAGGACGGTGAGCGCGTCCGCCAACTCGTGCAGGGGCTTCACTTCGCGCCGCCCTTCAGCTGGGCCAGGTCGGTCGCAAGCCGGAGCGCCACGCCCTCGATGGTGGTGTCCAGCTCCTGCCACGCGCGCAGCACCTCCGGCGCCACCTCCTGCCCGTCGAAGTAGGCGCGCAGCACCTCGCGCGGCGTCTTCGTCTTCTTCTCAGCCACGGCACTCCTCCTTCTGGGGCACCGCGTGCCCCGGGTTGCACAACTGCTGCGCCTTGGCGCGCTTCGCGGCGGCCCGCTCGCGGAAGTCGGCCGCGTCTCGCTCCAGGAAGACGGCGCCCTCCGCGGAGCACCAGTCCGCGTCGGCCTGCCGCTCCTTGTGCTCCGCGCGGGACTCCAGGTCCTCTGCCTCCTTCAGCAGCGCCGCCGCGTCATCCGTCTGCGGGCGCACCTCTCCCGTCGCCATGTTGTTGGCCATCTCGTCCTCGTGGTGGGTGGAGTGGTGCGGGCGCGTGGTGGCGCCCGCTGATGGTTCTACTGGCGCACTTCCAGCACGTCGGTGTGCCGGTGCAGCACGCCCGCGGTATCCGTGAAGGTGACGAGCTGCTTGCCCTGCCGCCGCGTCGCCACCACCTCGCGGATCTGCCGGTCATCCACGTCCTTGCCGTCGTCCTTCCTCCGGAACCACTGGCCCTCCCGGGCCTTCGCCGCATCCATCGCTCGCATCGTCTGCCCCCACTCGCTCGTGTCCGTGCTGCGGTGCTGCTCCCTGGCGTCTCCGGTGGCGACCACCGAACTCCCGCTCCGCGACCATTCCCCCGAGGGGCAACGTCCGTCCGCCTCAACGAAACGCAACATAGCGACTCGGTAATACCGAGTCAATCGATTGAATACTGCATCTGTCGTGGTAATACCGTGACGTGGCCGAGCTTGGCCCTGTGATACCGCGCACTAAGCGGGTAAGGAGCGACCGTGGGAGCGATGGCGGCGATTCACCAGAAGAGGCGCAACGTGATTCCGACGAAGTCTTCGACGAAGAAGCCGGAGCGGACCGGCGCCAAGAAGAGGGTCATCACCTTCAAGCCTGACGACGACATCTCCGAGTACGTGGACGGAGTGGTCGCCACTGGGATGCGCCAGACGGACGTCATTGAGAAGAGCCTTCGGATCGTCCGCGACCTGGCCACCTCGCTCGGCATTGAGGACTGGGCCGAAGTGGAGAAGCGCGCCCGGGTGAAGGGCGTCACCGAGGGAGTCATCGTGGCCGAGCTCCTCCGCCCACTGCTCGCGAGTGTCAGAACTGAAGAGCCTTCCGCGAAGCCCAGGAAGTAGCTCGGAGAGTCAGGAAGGCACCGTAGATTCAGGCTGCTGGAGTCCTCTCCAAGCAGGTGAGCGGGAGTTCGTAATGGGCAGCGGTGTGAATAGCCGGGGCGGTGGTACGTCTCAGCGGGCGCGCGGAGGCGGTGGTGGGAGCCCGGGAGAGCCGCGCGCCAACGAGGGTCGGCAGACCGGCCGTGTGGGGCAGTACCACCTGAGCCGGTGCGTGGAACGCCGGACGGCGCAGGGTGACATCTACTTGGCGCGTGACGTGCGGACAGGGCAACCCGCCCTTGTCGTCCGGCCCGAGGTCGAGGAGTCGATGCTCCTCGATACGACGCCCGAGGAGGTACTGGAGCAGTTCCCCAGTGCTTCGCTCGAAGTCACCTGGACGTCTTCCGATGCTCCCGCGTTCCGCGCCCTCCAGGTGCGCCAGCCTCGTTCGGCAGCTCCGGCCAAGGTGCACGAGGAACTGGCAGCCGTGGGTGACGACCTCCCGAAGATCTTGGAGCGCGCGATGAAGGCGCCGGAACTGCGCGAGCACCTGCTGGCGCCGCCGCTCACGCGTCGGCAGCGGTGGCGCGGCCTTGTGCGGCGCCAGGCGAACCGGGGGATAGAACTCGTCGCTCAGCGTTGGAAGGATGCCGCGCTCGGGTTTCTCGTCGTGGCGTTCCTGGGCAACTTGTTCTGGCCGCATCGCCAACAAGAGGCATCGTCACCCGAGTCTCCTCGAACGGCTGTCGCTGAGCGCCACGGGCCTGAATCCGTGGCCCTGACCAGCGGTGTTGGGCAGGATGCTGCGGAGGAGATCGAGGCGCCTGTGCTCCTCGTCAGCGAGGTGTCTCCCTTCATCGCTCGCGACATGCCGTCCCGACCTTTCAAGGTGCAGCGCCGGCCGCCGTGCCGCGGGAGCCAGAAGGAGATCAACGGGGGCTGCTGGGTGAAGGCGGATGTCGAGGACGCCCCGCCGTGTCCCGATGATCTCTACGAGTACAAGGGCGGGTGCTATGCGCCGGTGAAGGCCGAGCCGGAAGACGGGGCTTCTCGCTCAATCTCGAAGTAGCCGGCTTGCTTTTCAGTCGCACCAGCAGTAACGATTGTTGAAGTAGTACCGCAGCACCCGCTGACCTAGAACGGCGGGTATCCCAAAGCATTGCCACAGAATTCACCGGTTGGTCGTGATGGTCTGACCGGTGATAGGGCCCTGCAACCACGTGATGGTGCTGCAGGCGTGTCCGCGGGTTCCCGCTGGTGATTCTAGGCACCAGCGGGGCCTGTTTTGGGGTCGCCATGGGACGTCGTCACACGCTGCGCCGCTTCGCTCTCCACGCCCAGGATCCACAGGTTCGGACGGTGCGTCCCAGGCATGCACTGCCGTCGCTCACGCTCTCCACTCCGAGACTCAGCTCTCGCGTGCAGGGGGCGGTGCGCTGTCGTCGAGGACTCCTGGTGGTGCTGACTAGGAGTGCTCCTTCCGCACTACCTCCTTGAGCTGGCGCAGCAGTTGCTCTTCGCGCGCGTGCCTCCGCCGGTTCTCCGGAGTGGGCGCAGCGCGGCCAGGGTGACAACCTAAAAGGTTGTTGCCACACTTCAAACCTAATCCTTCGTTCAGTGCCGAGCTGGTGGGGTGAGTCGATGACTGAGTCTGAGCAGCGCACGTCCGGCGGACCGGACGACTTGATGGATGTGAAGGAGGCTGCGGAGTACGTGGGCGGCGTATCGCACCACACGTTCTACAAATGGGCGTCAGCGGGGCAGGTTCCCTGTGAGCGGCGCGGGCGTCGGCTTTTCTTCACGCGCCGCGGGCTCGACGCCTGGCGCAAGGCCCAACAGCACGGTGGGCACTGAAGATGGCTCGCGCACGCTTTCGTCCCTCCACTCGCGAGGGACACACCGGAGCAAGCCTCGTTCGCCACAAGGGCAAGCTGGGCGCCTGGTACGCCATCTACAAGGACGAGCACGGCGCGGAGAAGCGCATCCGGACGAGTGCGCGCACGGAGAGCGAGTGCAAGACGAAGGCGCAGGACCTTGAGCGTGCTGCGGAGGAGATTCGGCTCGGGCTGAAGAAGGCGGTGAAGCCCGACATGCCATTCCGCGAAGGCGTGAAGCTCTACCTGGACAGCCTATCCCCTGAGTACAGCAGCAAGTCGATGCTGGAAGGGCGCTTCCGGAACCGCGTCCTCCCTTACCTCGGCGACGTCATGTGCCGGGCGATGGTGCCGGCAGACGTGCGCCGCATGCTCAACGAGAACCAGGACGGCTCTCCGCAGACGCGCGAGCACCTGCGAGTGGCCGTCCAGGGCTGCTACACGTACCTCATCAACGAGTTCCGACTCGGAGGCATCGAGGGAAACCCGGCTGCCGGCATTCCGAAGGTGGCTGTCCCGAAGCGCCGACCGAAATTCCTTCAGCTCGCGGACATCCCGCGCCTTGTCGAGCACGTCGTCGCGCACCACCTGCCCATCTTCCTCTTCAACCTCGGGTGCGCGACCCGGAAGGGTGAAGCGTTCGCGCTTCAGTGGGCCGACCTCGACCTGGAGCAGGGCCTCGCGCACATCGAGCGCAGCCACACGAGAGCTACTACGAAGGGCGGCCGGGCGCGGACGGTACCGATTCCCGCGTGGCTTCTGTCGGTGATGCGCGAACTGCGGAAGACGTCGCGCAGTCGCTGGGTGTTCCCGGACGAGAAGGGGCACCAGCAGAAGCGCGCCGTGAAGATGCACCTCGTCATGCGTACCGCACTCGGACGCGCCGGCCTGGTGGACGGGTACGACCACGAATGCGTCACCCGCGGCAAGAGGAAGGGGTGCGGACATACGGAGCGGCGACAGGACGCGACGCGCGTGGCGTGCCCCAACTGCGGGTGCCTGTTGTGGCCGACGGCGGTACCAATCGACCTCAGCTTCAAGGACCTCCGCAGCACCTTTGCGACGTGGGCCTACGCGCAGACGGGGGACATCCGTTTCGTGCAGCAGATCCTCGGCCACCGCGACGTTCGCGTCACCGAGGAGCGGTACAGCCACGTGCTGGAGAACAACCTCATCGCCCAGGCGAACGCGGTGTCGTTCGGCGTCGACCTGGGGGCTATGGCGCTTCGGCTTGGCCCGTCATTGGCCTCCAGAAGCAACGATGAGCGGCAAAGAGAGGCCAAAAGAAGTGGGCCCGAGACACACAACTTGGCGACAAAACCCCAGGAGAAACAACAACATGCGAAATAGAGCGAAGAGAGGCGAAGGAAAGAACTGGCCTCCGGAGCCAAAGGCCGCAGGTTCGAATCCTGCATCGCGCGCAGATGTAAGGGCCCGGAATCACTGGGAAATCCCAGGGATTCCGGGCCTTTGCTTTTGGGGCGTGCGCTGCTCGCGGCGGTATGCCGGCGGGGCTTGGACGTTCCAGGGGATGGCGTTGCCTCAGCCCACCTGGAGACGGACTCATGAACCCTCGGAAGACGTCGTCGCCCCGCGCAGTCTGCCTGCTGGCCCTCCCGGTCCTGCTCTTGATGGGCATGGGCTGCGCGGCCCAACGCCAGCAGGTCGCGCTGGAGGATGAGGTCCGCGAACACGTGTATCGCAAGCAGCTCGCGGACGTGTGGCCCACGGCCCTTGCCCTGCTCAAGGACAAAGGCTTCTCGGTCATCGCGGATTCCACCCGCTACGAAGCCCGGACGGAATGGGCGCAGATCACTCCGCCCTCCTCGCTGGGGACCCACTACGCGACCTTCTTCGTGGTTGGCACCGAGCGCGGCTCCGGTCAATGCACCATCCGGTACTTCCGCAACGAGCGATCCGTCGCGGTCGTCCCCAGCCGGCCCGGCCAGGCGGATCAGCACCTGGAATACCAGCCGGATGGCATCCAGGGCTCGCGGCTCGTCCCCGCGGACCGCGACCGCGACCTGGAGTGGCAACTGCTCCAGCGCCTGGAGCCGGACTTCGCCCGCACCCTCGCGGCGAAACCGTGAGCCCGCCGTTGCTCGCGCTGGTGGCGCAGGGTCCTCCCCTTATCGAATGCCCCAGCTCCGGCCGAAGCGGGCCAGGCAGTGCCAGACCTTCTTGAGGGACTGGGGCTCCACCGACGCGTCCGAACGTGCCCGGCCCAGGATGAACGGCGTGAGGCGTTCATCGTCCGCGAGCTGCTCCGCGAGCCGGAGGATGTCGTCACCCCGGTAGCTCGCGTGAGGCCGCAGCTCGTTCAGCGTGACGGCGTAGCCCGGATGCCATTCCACGCAAACGCCCAACGCGCGCGCTTCGTCCTCGATGGGGGTTCCCTCGTAGCTGGGGTCGAGCACCAGGGCCTCGATGTCCTCTGGAATCCGGAGGTCGCCATGGACGTGGGCCTCGACGTACCAGTCCAGCGGATCCTCGAAGGGCGTGGCCTCCGCCAGGCCAATCAGCGCCATCCGCTCGGAGGTCCCGAAGGACGTGGGCTCGAAGACGCTGTCCGGGAAGCAGAAGCTGGAGCGGTCCAGCGCTGCCTCCGTCAGCCGGAAGTAGCTGGAGCCGAAGCGGGGTGAGCCCCCATGGGCCTCTCCGCGGAAGTTCAGCGAGCCGTACTTGGGGCGCTCGCTGCCGTGGCGCGCATCATAGAAGCCATTGAAGAGACGGCTCTCCCACCGCCAGCGGGCTCCGTCGGGAAACGCCGTGAGTCCGCCGTTGCTCGTGCGCGTCTCGAACTGGGAGCGGTACCGGCCGTCACGCCGCATCGCGGTCAGGATGCCGCTTCCCTCGAAGAGGACATCCGGATGGAAGTGCAGGGTGACCCGGAGCTGGCGATCCATGGGACCGCCCCGGGCCTGCGGGTGCACATGCTCCAGGGCGGGATGGCGCGAGCGCATGTCCCGCTCAGACGCCCGTCACCTGACGGATGAACGCGAGCATCCGCGAGCACGTCGTGTCCAGGTCCATGTGCGCCTCGGCCATGCGGCGGGCCTCCAGTCCCATGGCCTCCAGTGTAGCCGGGCGCTGCACCAGCGCGTCCAACATGTGCGCCAGCGCCGTGTAGTCCCCCGCTGGCACGATGCGCCCGTCCACGCCGTCACGCACCAGCTCACCCACGCCGCCCGCGGGCGTCGACACCACCGCCAGGCCCGCGGCCTTCGCCTCCGCGATGGCCCACGACGACATGTCCGCCATCGTCGGCAGCACGAAGAGGTCCGCCGCCTGCGCCAGGCCAATCAGCTCCGGCGAGTTCGGCTGTAGGCCCACGTGCACGCGCACCCCCGGCGGCGCCTCGAAGGGCGTGGACGTCACCATGTCCAGGTGCCAGCCCTTCCGCCGCGTATCGCGCGCCCAGCGCAAGAGCAGCTGGCCGCCCTTGCGCCCCAGGTCTCCTCCCACGAAGAGCAGCCGCACGACTCCGTCCCGGCGCTTCTTCTCCGGCGCGGGCCGCCACAGCGTCGTGTCCACGCTGGGCCAGACGACATGCACGCTCGTGTCGGGCACGCCGTACTCCTCCACCAGGGAGCGCTTGGTGAACTCGGAGAAGGACAGCAGCCCCTTCGCGATGGCGTACGTGCGCCGGTGCAGCACGTTCTTCGCCCGGCCCATCCAGCCCGCGTGCTGCGTGCGCAGGCCGTAATAGCGCAGGTATTCCTCCAGCCCGCTCGGCGTCGCGTCCGTGGAGATGACGCTCGGCACGCGGCGCATGAAGTCGTGCGACAGGTGCGCCATCCGCTGCGTGTGCACCACCGCGGCCCGCACCGGCTCCGTGGCGCAGGCCCGGTTCAGCGCACTCCGGGCGCGCAGCCCTCCGCGCACCGACAGCCGCGAGCGCACCAGCGGCAGCTGCTCCCAGACGTCATCCGCGTGCTCGTCGATGGGCAGCCACACCGGCACGATGTCGTCGCGGCGCGCCATCGCCCGCTTGAGGTTGTCCAGGAACACCGCGTTGCCGAGCGTCGTCTCGATGACGAACGCGATGCGTGGAGCTGAGGACTGCATCCGCTGCGCGCGCCTCCCCAGGGCCAGGGTGTCCCTCCCGGGCATATAGGTGCCCGGTGCGGTATCACCAACGGCACCCCGGGGCACCCGTCCGGATTCGCACGAAGAGGAGGGACCGCCGTCACGCCTCCGGCTGCGCGGGCTGTGCCGGCAGGTGGAAGCGCACCTGGCGCACGCGGCGCGGTGACGCCTCCATCACCTCCAGCACCGTGCCGTCCGGCATGGGCAGCTTCGTGCCCGGCTCCGGGATGGCGCCTCCCGCGAGCGCGATGCACAGGCCCGCGACGGTGGAGTAGTCCTCGCTCTCCTCCAGCTCCAGCTCCAGCGCGCGGTTCACCACGCGCAGGCTCGCCTCGCCCTGCACCACCGCGACGGTGGGGCCCTCGCGCCGCACCAGCTCCTCCGGCGTCTCGGACTCGCTGAGGATGTCCCCCACCAGCTCCTCCACCAGGTCCTCCACCGTCACCAGCCCCACCACGCCTCCGTGCTCGTCCACCACCACCGCCAGCTGCATCCGCCGGCGCTGCAGCTCCTTCATCGCAGCGATGGCGCGCATGGACTCCACCAGGAACAGCGGCGGGCGCAGCACGTCCTCCATGACGATGAGGTGCCCCTCCCAGGCCACGCCCAGCAGGTCCTTGGCCACGATGTAGCCCACCACGTTGTCCAGCGTGCCCTCGTACACCGGCATCCGCGAGTGCCCGTGCTCCAGCAGCACCTGGCGGATCTCCTCGTTGCTCGCGTGCCGGCGCAACGAGATGATGTGCTCGCGCGTCACCATCACCTCGCCCAGCGTCAAATCCCCCAGCGCGAAGGCCCGCGACGCAATCTCCCCCGCGCGCGGATCCAACGTGCCCTGCTTCGACGCCTCCTCCACCAACTGGAGCAACTCGTCAGGCGACAGGCGCGACTCGGAGAAGTTCGTCTTGTCCCCGAAGAGCTTCAGCACCACGTTGGAGCTCGCGGTGAGGAACCACACCAGGGGCCGCATCACCCACGCCAACGCCTTGAGGGGCCGGCCCAGCGTCAGCGCGTACTGCTCGGAGTAGCGCAGCGCCAGGGACTTGGGCACCAGCTCTCCCAGCACCAGCGACAGGTACGACACCAGCGCGACCACCAGCGCGAACGCGACCTGGCTCGCCGTGGCCTCCGGCACACCCAGCCCGGCCAGCACCCCCGACAGCCGGTGCGCGATGCTCGCGCCGCCGAAGGCCGCCGCCGTGGAGCCAATCACCGTGATGCCAATCTGCACCGTGGCCAGCAGCCGCTCCGGATCATCCCGCAGCGCCGCGACGGCCTTCGCGGACTTGCTGCCCTGCTCCAGCAGCTCCTTCAGCCGCGTCTTGCGCACGGACAGCAGGCCCAGCTCGGCGCCCGCGAAGACGCCGTTGGCCAAGACCAGCAAGAGGATGATGACGAGCTCCGTGACGATGGCGGCCCTCCTGGCTGGATCCACCTCGCCACGTGGCGGCGGGTGACGCCTCCAGTCCTACACCCCCAGCGATTGCAGGAGGAGCGACAATTGGTCGCGACTCGCTCCCTTGGGCAGGTAGTAGTGGGGACCGGACATGAGTGCGCTGCCCACATCCTGCGCCGCCGCGGAGGTGAGGAAGACGATGCGCGGGTTGGTGGACGCGCGTGGAAGCTTCTCCACCACCTCCAGGCCACTCATCCCCGGCATGTTCAGGTCCAGCAGCATGACGCCGAAGCGCTCGCCCCGCCGCAGCGAGTCGAGCGCCTCCTGTCCGTCCGCTGCCTCGGTGGTCTCATAACCGAGGTCCTCCAGGCTCACCCGGAGGAACTCCCTCCAGTCCGCATCGTCATCCACGACCAGGACCTTCCGAGCCCCATCATCCAGCGCGAGTCGCCCCAAGCATCCTCCTGACCTGAGGAGAACCTTCCGGGGCCCCGCTGGCATTCGCGCCACTTGTACTTGAGGACAGCCTCCAGCAGGCAGCCGGGCAGGCCCTAGAACAGCGCCATGCCCAGCTGGCCCACCAGGTACTGGAGGGCGGGCCTGACGTTGTGGACCGCCGTGCGCGGCTTCGCGGGCTCCGACGCCTGGCACCACGAGGGCTGGCCCACCAGCTGGCCGGCGATGTGGCTGAAGACGCGGAAGCGGCCCAGGTCCGTGCTGCTGCCGGAGTTGTAGACGCGCAAGGAGCGCTCGCCCGGGGTGCCCAGGTCCGCCTCGCTGGGGATGTGCCGGTGGCCGTGCAGCACCAGGTCCGCCCGGCCGCCCACGCGCTCCAGCAGTCGGCTTCCCAACGCGAGCTCCGACGCGTGGGGCAATCCGAACTTCGTGGCGATCCACTCCGGGAAGCTCTCCAGCGGCAGCGGCATCACGTGGTGGTGCAGCAGCACCGCGACCAGCGTGTCCTTCGGCGCCTGCTCCAGCGCGCGGTCCACTTCGTCCACGACGCCTTCCGTCAGTTCGCCGTGGCTGTGGAAATAGTTGCGGTTGTGTTCACCGGTGGAGTCCACGCAGACCAGGAAGAGGCCCGCCTTCTCCACCGTGTGGACCTTGCGACCCTCCATGAAGACGCTGCCCACATCCTCGCCGGGCCGGTCATGGTTGCCGGGGATGAAGGTGAGGCGTCCGGTCTCCATCCAGGGAGAGAAGTGTTCACGGAAGCGCTGGAACTCGGCGTGGGATCCGCGGTGCGTGAGGTCTCCCGTCACCACCACGTGATCCACTTCCTGCGCTGTCAGGGCCTTCACCAATGAGGACGCGGAGGCATCGCTCTCGCGGCTCATGTCCAGGTGAAGATCCGAAAGATGCGCCAGCTTCAGGGAGGGCATGTTGAAGGAGATAGGCATCGATTCTTCGAGCGGCGAGGGTTGCTGTACGAAGGTTCGTCAAAAGTTGGGCCAGCGTCGTTCACCCCACCCCGTTGCTGGGGATCCACTCCGTCGCGGGAGTGCCACGAGCACGCATCGGCACCAGGCGCGTGCCTGACACCACGCGCAACCGCGTGCCGCGCCAGTCCACCGTGCGCCTGAACGCGCCGTGCCACCACGCGGCGAAGAGCAGCGCGTCCTTCACCAGCACCGCGGGAGCCGCGCGCAAGGAAACGGGCTGGGGCCGCAGCGAGCGGAACACCGCCACGTCCACCCAGACCTTGCCCAGCGCCACCGCGAGCGCCGCCAGGCCCGTGAGCGCGGACGGGTGGATCAACGCGCCCAGCACCGCGAGCGGAACCGGGTTGAGGAGCGCCTGCGCCAGGTACGTCGAGGGCGATACCGCTGTGCGGTGGATGACGCTCCAGCGCAGGTAGCGCTGGAAGAAGGCGTCCACGCTCTTGCGCAGGGACACGTTGAAGACAGGGGCGTGCGCCAGCACCACGCGCTTGCCCAGCTTGCGCGTCACCCACTGGCCAATGACGTAGTCCTCCGCCAGCACGTCCTTCACGGAGAAGAAGCCGCCCAGCGCCTCCACGTCCTCGCGGCGCAGCGCCATGGACTTGCCCACCACGATGTCCCGGTCCGCCACGTGCTTCGCGGCGATCATCCCCGCCGCCGCGCTGGAGGACAGGTGCAGGTTGTCCAGGAGCGAACCGAAGGTCTTCTCACCCAGTCCCGCCACAGGGTGCGTCACGCAGCCCACCGTGGGGTCCTCGAATCCAGCGGCGATCTCCTCCAGGTAGCCGTCCCCCACGCGGGTGTTGCTGTCGCTCACCACCCACAAGTCGAACCGGGCCTCGGACGACAGCGTCACCAGCTGGTTCACCTTGGGGTTGAGGCCGGGCTCGCCCTCCTGGAGCACCACGCGCATGACGTGGGGCCACTTCGCCTGCGCGGCCCGAGCCACCGCGTAGGCGGGGTCGCGCGCGTCCTTCACGCCCAGCAGCACCTCGTAGTGGGGGTAGGGCAGCCGCGCGAAGCAGGCGAGGTTCGCCTCCAGGTCGTCATCCACGCCGCACAGCGGCTTGAGGATGGACAGGCCGGGGCGGTGCGTGGGGCCGGCGGGGACGGTGCGGCGGTGGCGGCGCACGAACAGCGCCTGGAGGAGGAGGGCGACGAGGCCCACTGCGGACGCGGCCAGGAGGAGGCTGGATGCGATGAGCATGTCGCCACCCTAGAGGTCCCACAAGGCGGGACCGGGGCGGCGGAACGGCGGGACGGCCAACTCGCCGTGACACGCCGGTGAAGCCGCCTACTCCAGGTCGCGGCTGCGCGGGTGGCGCACGTCCTTGCCACGCACCATGTAGATGACCATCTCCGCCACGTTGAGCGCGTGGTCGCCAATGCGCTCCAGGTGCTTCGCGATGAACATCAACGCCGTGGCCCGGCGGATGTTGCGCGAGTCCTCCATCATGTAGGCCAGCAGCTCGTTGAAGATTTTCAGGAAGAGGGCATCCAGCAGGTCGTCCCCCTTGAGGACGTCCTCCGCCTTGGCTGCGTCCCCGGACACGAACGCGTCCAGCGCCTTCTTCACCTGCTGCTGCGCCAGCTCCGCCAGCTTCGGCGTGTCCACGTATGGCGCCAGCGGCGGCGCCTGGTTCAGGTCCATGGCGCGCTCGGCGATGTTCACCGCCAGGTCACCAATGCGCTCCAGGTCGGTGACGATCTTCAGCGCCGTGGTGATGAGGCGCAAATCGGACGCGGCCGGCTGGCGCAGCGCGAGGATGCGGCGGCACAGGTCGTCGATGTCGACCTCCAGCCGGTTCACCTCGCGGTCCGCCCCTACCACCTGCTCCGCCAGTGCCGAGTCGCGGTCGGTGAGGGCGCGGGTGCTCTGGGAGATGAGGGCCTCCACCTTGGCCCCCATGGCGAGCAGCTTCTCGCGCAGGTTGCGCAGGTCCTGCTCGAATGCCTTGTCGGTGTGCGTGGCCGCCATGTCGTCCTGTTCCGTCGCGCGGGAGGGCTTCAGCCGAACTTCCCGGTGACGTAGTCCTCCGTGCGCTTCTCGTGGGGATTGGTGAAGATCTGCTCCGTGGGACCGCACTCCACCAATTCTCCCATGTAGAAGAAAGCCGTCCGGTCGCTCACGCGCGCGGCCTGCTGCATGTTGTGGGTCACGATGGCGATGGTGTACGTGGCCTTGAGCTCGTGGATGAGCTCTTCGATCTTCGCCGTGGCGATGGGATCCAGCGCGGACGCGGGCTCGTCCATCAGCAGCACCTCCGGCTCCACCGCCAGCGCGCGCGCGATGCACAGGCGCTGCTGCTGACCGCCGGACAGGCCCAGGGCGCTTTCCTCCATCCGGTCCTTCACCTCGTCCCACAGCGCAGCGCCGCGCAGGGACTTCTCCACCCGGGCGGCGAGCTTCGCCTTGTCCTTGAGCCCGCCCACGCGCAGGCCGTAGGCGACGTTCTCGAAGATGGACTTGGGGAAGGGGTTGGACTTCTGGAACACCATGCCCACGCGCCGGCGCAGGTCCACCACGTCCAGGGCGCGGTCGTGGATGCTGCGGCCGTCCAGGAACACGCTGCCGTCGTGGTTCGCGCCCGGGATGAGGTCGTTCATCCGGTTGAGCGAGCGCAGGAAGGTGGACTTGCCGCAGCCGGACGGGCCGATGAGCGCCGTCACCTTGTGCTCGGGGATGGCCAGGCTCACCTGCTTGATGGCCACCTTGCTGCCGTAGCGCAGGGTGAGCTCGCGGGCTTCCATCTTGTTGCGAGGCGTGGCGGAGGAGATGGGCATGGGATGAAGAGCGTCAGTGTCCGGCAGCGGCCTTGCGGCGCGTGCGCGTGCGGATGACGACCGCGACCAGGTTCAGGGCGAAGGTGAGGAGCAGCAGCACCAGCACCGTCGCGTACAGCAGCGGGCGGGTGGCCTCCACGTCCGGCGACTGCGTGGCCAGCACGTAGGTGTGGTAGCCCAGGTGCATGAACTGAGAGTTCAGGCTCGTGGGCAGGTCCGGCAGGAAGTACGCCGCGCCGGTGAAGAGGATGGGGGCCACTTCCCCCGCGCCGCGGGAGACGGCCAGCACCGCGCCGGTGAGGATGCCCGGCAGCGCGCCCGGCAGCACCACCCGCGCCAGCGTCTGCGACTGGGTGGCTCCCAGCGCCAGGCTCGCGGTGCGCTGCTCCTGAGGCACGGCGCGCAGCGCCTCTTCCGTGGACACGATGACGACGGGCAGGGTGAGCACCGCCAGCGTGAGCGACGCCCAGAGGATGCCCGGCTGGGCCCAGTGCAGCTCCTCGTAGCCCAGCGCGTGGTCCAGGCCCTTGCCCACGAAGAGGATGAAGAAGCCCAGGCCGAAGAGGCCGAACACGATGGAGGGCACGCCCGCCAGGTTCGCCACCGCCACGCGCACCGCGCGGGCCAGGAAGCTGGTGGGCCGGGCGTACTCATGCAGGTACACCGCGGTGAGCACGCCCACCGGCATCACCGCCAGGGTCATCAGCAGCGTGAGCGCCGCGGTGCCGAAGAGGGCGGGGAAGATGCCGCCGCCCATCATCCCGTCCGACGGCGCCTGGGAGAGGAACTGCCAGGAGACGTGGCTCCAGCCGCCCCGGACGACGTCCAGGAGGATGAGGGCGAGCATCGCCACCATGACGAACGCGGCCAGCCCCGTGAGGGACACGAGCGACAGGCCCACGACCTTGCGTGTGGCGTGCTTCACCCCGCACCTCCCTTGAGCCGCTGGATGACCTTCTTCGTCCACACCCCCGCGAGCATGTTGAGCACGAAGGTGAAGAGGAACAGCTCCACGCCGATGAAGAAGAGCAGCGCGTAGTGCGGGCTGCCCACCACCACCTCGCCCATCTCCGCGGCGATGGTGGCGGACAGCGAGCGCACGGAGTCCCCCAGGTTCCAGGACACGATGGCGGCGTTGCCGGAGGCCATGAGGACGATCATCGTCTCACCGATGGCGCGCCCGAAGCCCAGCACGCACGCGGCGAGGATGCCGGGGGCCGCCGCGGGGAGCACCACCTTCCAGGCCGTCTCCCAGGGCGTGGCGCCCAGCGCCAGGGAAGCCTCCCGGTAGCTGCGCGGCACGGCGGTGAGCGCGTCCTCGGTCACCGTGAAGATGACCGGCACGATGGCCAACGCCAGGCCCAGGCCCGCCACCACGGCGTTGAGCCGGGACGTGAAGCCGAACGTCTCCTGGAGGAAGGAGGCCATGACCATCAGGGCGAAGAAGCCCAGCACCACGGACGGGATGCCGGCGAGCAGTTCGATGGTGGGTTTTAGGATTTCGCGCAGGCGGCGGGGGGCGAACTCCGCGGCGAACAGCGCGCCGAAGATGCCCAGGGGCACGGCCACCAGCATGGACACGGCCGTCGTCTTCAGCGTGCCGATGAAGAGCGGAATCATGCTGACCTTGGGTACGCCGGACACCGGCTGCCACACGTAGCCCAGGGGCTTCCCCTTCCGCACCATCTGGGGAAGGAACATCTTGGAGAAGCTGGCCTCTTCGCGCGCCGCCGCGTCGGTGACGAGCGTCAGCGCCTCCTTCGCCACGAAGACGAGGATGAGCACCAGCGCGGCGATGCCCGTGAAGGCCACCGCGGTGATCAGCGCGGCGATGGCCTTCTCCTTCAGCTGGCGCCGGCGTGCCGCGGGCGACAGCATGGGCAGCGCCACCGGGGGCGCGAGGTCCTGCTCCTGCATGACGGCCTGTCTATCCAACATGGGAACCCCGCGCCGGGTGACAATCGCGTGACGCCAACTACTTCACAGGGAAGTAGCCGACCTGGGTGACGATGGCCTGACCCTCGGCGGACAGCGCGAAGTCGATGAACGCCTTCACTTCGCCCGCGGGCGCCTTGCCCAGGTAGAAGAACAGGTCGCGCGACAGCGGGTACTTGCCGCTCTTCACGTTCTCCGCGCTAGGGGCGAAGGTCTCGTTGCCCTTCTTCACCTTCAGCTCCTTGATGCCCTTGCCGTACGCGGCGCCGCCGTAGCCGATGCCGTTCTTCTCCTTGGCCACCGCGTTGACCACCGCGGCCGTGCCGGGGAGCGTCTGCGCCTCCGGGGCGAAGTCCTCGCCGCCCAGCACGTGGTCCTTCACGAAGACGTAGGTGCCGGAGGAGTTCTCACGCGAGTACGGGACGATGGGAGCGTCCTGTCCGCCCACGTCCTTCCAGTTCGTCGTGTCGCCCAGGTAGATGGCCTTGAGCTGCTCCGTGCTGAGCGCGTCCACCTTGTTGGTGTCGTTGACGTAGAAGGTGACGCCGTCCTTGGCCACGGACAGCGCGGTGGGCGCGGTCTTGTTGCGGGCGCGGATCTTCGCCGACTCCGCCTCCTTGATCTCCCGGCTGGACATGGCGATGTCGGTGGTGCCGTTCTGCAGGGCCGCCAGGCCCGTGCCGGAGCCGCCGCCCGTCACTTGAATCTTGGTGGCGGGGTTCTTCTTCATGAACGCCTCCGCCCAGCGCTGGGCGAGGATGACCATGGTGTCCGAGCCCTTCACCGTCACCGTGCCTGCCTGGGCGGTCAGCGGGAGGACGGCAAGCCCGAAGGCGACGAAGCTTGAGAGCAGAGTCTTCTTCATGAGGTGTCTCCTCCTCGAAGGGTGTCGAGGTCGCGTGACGATCTATGGACCCGATGTGGCCGTTTGACGGCCCTTGTGTGACAAATGGGTTACGGCAGGGAGCGCCTGGCTAACCGGCCGCCGGATCCACGATGCGATAGCCGACACCGCGCACCGTCTCCAGGAGGGCACGGGCAGGGCCCAGCTTGTCGCGCAGGCGCATCACGTGCGTGTCGATGGTGCGCGTCTCCAGCGCGCTGGACAGGCCCCAGACCTGCTCCAGCAGCTGTTCACGGGTCTGCACCCGGCCCAGGCGGGCCATGAGGTACTCCAGCAGGCGGAACTCCAGCGCGGTGAGGGGCGTCTCCTTCTCCTCCACGAAGAAGCGGTGCTGGGTGACGTCCAGGCGCAGGGGGCCCAGCGCCAGGGGCGGGTTGCCCTCCTGGGGCGAGGACGAGCGCCGGAGGATGGCCTTGAGCCGCAGCACCAGCTCGCGCACGGAGAAGGGCTTGACGACGTAGTCGTCCGCGCCGACCTCGAAGCCTCGGATGCGGTCCGCCTCCTCGCTCTTCGCGGTGAGCATGACGATGAGCACGTCACGCAGGCGGGGGTTGGCGCGCAGGTGGCGGCAGACCTCGATGCCGGACAGGTCCGGCAGCATCAGGTCCAGCAGCACCACGTCCGGGGTCTGCTCGCGCGCGGCGGTGAGCGCCGCCTCCCCGGTGAAGGCCACGCGGGTGGTGAAGCCCGCGCCGCGCAGGTTGAAGTCGATGAGCTCCGCTAGGTCGCGCTCGTCGTCGACGATGAGTACGTGGGACATGGCGGGCACGTACTGTGCGCGCATCGCTTCGCGCCTACGTGACGCGCCGGCAACAAGTGCGTCACGTCCGTCACGGAAGGGTGTGCGCGAATACGACGGGCGCGGACGGACCCCGAGGAGAAGGGGGACGGGGCCGTCCGCGCCACTTGTCCTCGCCTGGGCTGCGCGAGGCCACCTTTGGCGTGCGGCCTGGCGCATCCGCGCCGTGACCGTCGCCATTCATTTCGTTGGGCACCACCGGCATGACGGCGTCCACGCCGCGCGGCTCATGGGCTTCAGGCGCGGGAGACGGCGGACGTCAGACGGCGGCGGCTTCGTCCATGCCACCGCGGCGCGGCAGCTGTTTGCGGCGCAGCGCGATGCCTGGCTCATCCGGAGCGTCAGGCGGGGCCACGGGGGCCACGCCGCGCAACGCGGGTTGGAGCGAGGCGAGGAACGCGGCCAGGCCGCATTCGGTGGGGACCGGTTCGATGAACAGGCCGCCCGAACGGCGGTGCTTCTCCGCGAAGACCTTGATGCCGACGTCGGCACGGGGGTGGTCTTCCTCGAAGGGGCCCTGATTGCCCTGGCCCTGGCTCATCGGGACGGTGGGCGTGAAGGGCTTGTTGGGCGCCATCACGCCGGGCAGCAACCCGAGCCCGACGACGACCCCTGCCATCAGCATCAGCTTCAGCAGACTGCTCATGCGTGCCACGACCGACGCGCACGCGCGCTCCAGGCCGTGTCTTGCACCGGGAACCGCGAGGGCTGTGGCCTGGGGGGCATGCATGAGTCGCCGAAGCGAGCATCCTACCGCAACGGCTCTTCCCTCATGCGCCCCAATCCCGGAAAAGCACCTCGTCGCCCGCGAGGGTGGATCACGGGCGCCGCAGGGGCCGCCCTGGCGCAGCCATCCACTGCAGGGTGAATTCGCGGCCCTCGGGCCGCAGGGCGACCGCGCAGCCCTTGCGGAGCTTGTCCGGCAGGGCATGGCCCAGCGCGAGCGCGGCGGCGCGCTCCAGCGAGGGGTTGTGTCCCACCAGCGCCCAGCCCGGGCCCACGTCGAGCGCCAGCTTGAGCACGTTGCGGGCCGCGCCCTTCATGGGGACGAGCGCGGGGTGGACCTCCACGTGGGACAGGCCGAGCGCGTCCGCGAGCAGCTCCGCGGTCTGCACCGCGCGCACCAGGGGGCTGGTGATGATGCCCATGAGCGGCGTGAGGCGCGCGAGCTTCTTCGCGTGCTGACGGAAGGCGGCGCGGCCCTGCGGGGTGAGGGCGCGGGCCTCGTCGCCCAGGGCGTGGGAGTCCTCGGCCACGGCGTGGCGCACGAGGAGGATGGGCAGATCGCGTTCGGCCATGGGCGCGCGTTGTAGTGCTTTTCGCGCCCGCATGGATGTGACGAACGGGTGGACTGCTGAGTGGACTACTCCACACCGCCCATCAGGAAGGCGAGCAGGAGCAGCGCGAGCACGCCGGTGGTGATGGCGGCGAAGGCGCGGTCCTTCTGCGCGCGGAAGATGCCCAGGGACAGGGCCACGCGCAGCACGGGCACGGTGATCATCACCAGGAGCCCGGCCATCACGAAGGACTGGCCGCGCACGGCCATGACGCCCTCGAAGACGTCCGTCAGTTGGTGCGGCGCGTCGTCCGGCGAGGTGAGGCGCTGGAGCGCGTCCGGGGACGAGAAGTAGTCCGGGTGCCGGAAGAAGGTCATCACCATGCCGCACGCGACGAGCGACAGGCTGAGCAGCACGCCGCCGCGCAACAGCTGGCTGATGAGCAGCTCCGGCGTGAGCGGCACCACCTCGTCCTGCGCGACGGCGGTGGTGGTGGTCTCCGGAGGAGACGGAGGTTCGCCGGTGACCGAGCTCATCCGTGGATTCCCTTGGACAGCATCTCGTACGACACCCACAGCAGGACGGCCACGAAGAGCCTGCGCAGGGAGCCGCTCTTGAGCTTCGTGAGGTAGCGCGAGCCCGCGAACGCGCCCAGCGTGACGCCCACGCAGACGGGGCCGGCGATGAACGGGTCGATGTCGCCTCGCGCGAAGTAGATGCCCGCACTGGCCGCCGCCGTGACGCCAATCATGAAGTTGCTGGTGGCGGTGGAGACCTTGATGGGCAGCCCCATGGCCAGGTCCATGGCCGGCACCTTCAGCGCGCCGGAGCCGATGCCCAGGAGCCCGCTCACCGTGCCCGCGACGTACATGAGCCCCAGGCCCACGAGCGGACGGTGCACGCGGTACGCCACCTCGCCGCCGGTGGACACGTCGTAGTAGCTGCCGTGCAGCGCGAGCCGGTCCGCGAGGGCATCCGGCGGCGGCTCTTCGCGGGGTCTGCCGTCCTCGCGCAGCTTGCGCAGCATCGCGAGCGCCGAATAGGCCATCACCGCGCCGAAGAGGAAGTACAGCGCGCGCCCGCTCACCACGCCCGCGAGCATCGCGCCCGTGACGGCGCCCGCCACGGTGGCCAGCTCCAGGAACATGGCCACGCGCATGTTGGCCAGCCCGTCGCGCACGTACGCCGCCGCCGCGCCGCTGGACGTGGCGATGACGGACACGATGGAGGCTCCCACCGCGTAGCGGATGTCCACCTTGAGCACGAGCGTGAGGACGGGGATGAGGATGAGGCCACCGCCCAGGCCCAGCAGCGAACCCATCAGGCCCGCTCCAATGGAGATGCACAGCACGATGGCGACGAAATTGAACGGAGTGGCGTCCAAGACGGTGGCCATCTTCCTCCTGGCCCTCCTGCATGCAAGCGCTTCACGCGCAGCCCGTCTGGTTGCCCGCCCTGGACCGCCCCCCAAGGGTGAGGGGGCGGTGGACCTTCAACGTTGCCGGGGCGCGTTGGACGGCTTTGTGTCGTGTGCCGGCGGCGTGTCCGGGGGCTGCGGTATCTGCCAACCCTGGAAGAGCGGCCAGCCCCGGTAGGGATTGCCCCGGGTGGGTTCTTCCGTGGGTTCCGTTGGCTCCAGGCGCTGACCGGGGTGCGGTGGCGTGCGCAGCAGCACCCACGCCAGCACGACGCACAGCAAGCTCATGGCGACGATGCTCCACGCGCGCGTGCGGGGCTCCAGCTCCATCTAGAAGCGCCCCCGCTTGAGCAGGTCGCCCTTGGAGAGCGAACCCAGCAGGTGCCTGCGTCCATCCACCACGGGCAGCCGGTCCAACTCCGTGTGGCCGAAGCGCGCGGCCACCTCCGCCAGGGACAGGTCCGGGGTGATGGGCTGCACGCCGGTGTCCATCACGTCCGCGGCCACGGTGGCCTGGAGCAGCGAGTGGTCCGGCAGGTGGCCCTTGAGCGCGTCCAGGGTGATGACGCCCAACAGGCGCCCCTCCGCGTCGGTGACGTAGAGGTCCGCGCCCGCGGGCTGCTCCAGGAGCAGCACCACCACCTCGTCGAAGGGCGCGGAGGGAGGCACCCGCTGCGTGGCCGGTGACAAGAGCGAGCGCACGCCTTCCTCCCGCAGCCAGTGCGGCACGGAGGCGGGCACGCGCACGTCGCGCTTCGCGAGCACGGAGGTGTAGAGCGACTCCGGCTCCAGCCGGCGGCTGACGACGGCGGCCACCACCGCGGCGAGCATCAGCGGGAGGATGAGGTCGTAGTCGCCGGTCATCTCGAAGATCATCAGCACCGCGGACACGGACGCATGCGTGGTGCCCGCGAGCACCGCGCCCATGCCGAGCAGCGCGTAGGCCCCACTGGGCGCCGCCCCGCCCGGAAGCGCCCGCTCCACCATCATCCCGAACGCGCCGCCCAGGAGCGCGCCGAAGAAGAGGGACGGGGTGAAGAGACCGCCCGGCACCCCCGCGCCCGCGCACAGCGACGTCACCGCCAGCTTCGCCAGGGGCAGGATGAGCAGCAGCGTGAGGGGCAGCGTCCCGTGCAGCGCCATGTTCACGGAGTCGTAGCCGTTGCCCATGAGGTACGGCCCCGCGATGGCGGTGACGCCCACCACCGTCATCGCGACCAGCGGCATGAACGGGGTGAGCCACGAGGGCAGCTTGTCCAGCAGGTCGGACGTGAAGTTGATGCCGCGCACGTAGAGCGCGGAGGCCCCGCCCACGAGCACGCCCAGGATGAGCGCGAGCAGCAGTTCGCGCGGATGGGTGAGGGCGTAGTGGGGGATGACGTAGCTGGGATGGTCCGCGATGAGGGTGCGCGACACGAGCGTCGCCACCACGCACGACACGACGATGGGGCCGAAGAGCTCCAGCGCGAAGCTGCCCAGCAGCACCTCCAGACCGAAGAGGGCCGCGCCAATGGGGACGTTGTACGCGGACGCGATGCCCGCCGAAGCGCCGCACGCCACCAGCACGCGCGCCTGGCCCGGCCCCAACTTCAGCCATCCGGACATCGCGGAGCCACTGGCCGCGCCCGTCTGGAGGAGCGCGCCCTCGCGGCCCAGTGGAGCCCCCAGCGCCACCGCGATGATGGACACGAAGCCGCGTAGCAGTGCGCGGGGGAAGGGCAGCCGGCCGGACTTCACCCAGATGGACTCGATGATGCCCGCGGTGCCGTGGCCTCGCAGGGGCTGGCCCACCACCAGGGACACCAGCGTCACCAGCGCGCCGCCCAGCACCGGCACCAGGAACCGGCGCCAGCCCGGCGACGCGAGCGCCCCCTCCAGGAAGTGCTCGGAGTTGGTCTGCCAGAACAGGTGCTGGGTGAAGCGCAGCACGGCGAGCAGCGCCACCGCGCCCAGGCCGGAGATGAGGCCCACGCCCACCACCAGCACCCAGAAGCGCCGCTCCTGTCCCAACAGGCCCCGGAGGATCCGCCGCAGCCAGGGCGAGGGTGCCCCCGTCCTCAGGTCGGGATGTACGGCTCCGGATGCGGGTTCGGGCATGGCCTCCACACCTGTCCAATGTACGGAGGAGGGAAGGGCCTTCCCGGGACCGCACGGTATTTCCCGGAGGCTTCCGCCTGGCCGCCTGTCCTCCGGACGGACTGCCGGTCCGACGGAGTCCTGGCCACGTCCCGCTGCGTGCTTTTCGCGGGCTGTCGCGTTCCGGACGGGTGACCGGGCCGCCGGAGTCCTTGCCGCGCAGCGCTGCATGCCTCGCGCGGGCTGTCGCGTTCCGGATGGACTACTTGCCCGACGGAGTCCTGGCTCCCTTTCCCTGCGTGCTCTTCGCGGGTTGGCGAGCACCGGAGTCCCGAGGCGGGGCGCCCGTGGAGGGCTGGCCTTCCGGTTCACCCGTGAGGCCCAGGTGGATGCCGGGCGGCGGAGGGTTCTTCAGCACGGACTCCGTCCGCGTCGCGGGCTCGGTGATGTCCGGCGCGAAGCGGTCCGCCAGCTCCGCGGCGGCGTCGCTCATCTCGCGGTGCGCGACGATGGTGCGCTCCAGCGTCTTGCCCAGCCGGGCCGACGTGTCGAAGGTCTGCCGGGATTCGTCCGAGCCCGGCAGCGAGTCCTGGTACGAGAACGCGAGCGTCGCGTCCCGGCGCAGCGCATCCAGCAGCCGGGCCAGCTGCTGCTGCAGCTCCGCGTCCTGCTCCGCACGAGGGCGCTCCAGCAGGCCCCGCTCGCCGCCGAACCAGACGCGCCCCACCTTCCCGAAGCCCTCGTCCGCGGAGGCCAGGGGCACGTCCTCCATCACGAGCAGCGGGTGCACGCGGCGCGGGAAGTCCTGTTCATACAGCGCGAAGAGCAGGGTGCCGTCCGCGCGAGGGAACACCGCCGCGGTGCGCGAGCCGAAGGGGAAGAAGGGCGTGGCGGACACCTCCGCGCGCTTCGCCACGCGGGCCCGGGCCAGCGCGTCCAACGGCGTCGTGTCCTCCATGGCGCGCTTGGGCGTGCGGCGCAGGTTGTTCATCAGGTCGCGCGCCTGGTCGATGCCCACCACCACGTTGAGCGCGCTGCCTCGCGAATAGCCCGCGTGGTAGACGCCCACCAGCTCGAACTCGCCCGTCTTGCAGGAGATGGCGAGCACGGGCGACCCCGAGTTTCCCTGCGACAGGAGCGCGTCGATGACGAAGTCGTCGTGGTACCACTCCTTGTACTCGTCGCGGTCGTAGGCGGAGATGACCTTGCCCATGTTGGTGGCGTTGAAGACGCCCAGTGGGAAGCCGCGCACGTCCACCACGTCGCGCTCGCGCACGGCGGCGCTCCGGCCCACCTTCCACGGCATCACCGTCAGGGGCGTCTTGGACTTGATGACGGCCAGGTCCAGCTGCGGATCCACCACCGCCTTGGACAACGGAACGTCGTCGCGGTCGTAGTGGTCCGCCTCGTTCTCCACGATGCTCAGGCCGTCCTTCACGCGCTTGCAGCCGGAAGGCACGCCGTCCACCGGGCGCGCGTCGCTGGTGACGTCCGGCCACTCCACGACGTGCTCGTTGGTGAGCAGCAGCGTCTCCCCCGCCTGCTGCTTGTAAGCGAACGCGGTGCCGTGCGCGGACACCGGCGTGCGCGTGCGGCGCACGTTGCCCTCCGCTCCGTAGGACAGGCACTCGTACACGGCGGTGCTGCGCACGCAGTACGTGTACTTCTTCTTCATCGCCTGCTCGAAGGCCCGCGCCTTGGGGGACAGAGCGGCGTAGCTGTCCGCGTATTCGCCTTCGCAGTATGGCGCGGGCGGTGGTGACTCCTCCGCGGGCGCCTCCGT
The DNA here is from genome assembly GCF_003668965.1 of Corallococcus sp. AB030. NCBI lineage: Bacteria > Pseudomonadati > Myxococcota > Myxococcia > Myxococcales > Myxococcaceae > Corallococcus > Corallococcus sp. AB030. The sequence continues at coordinate 36,620 of NZ_RAWQ01000021.1, read as the reverse complement.
GGGCGGCGGAGTCGTAGAGGGCGCCTCTGCTCCGGCAGCGGTCAGGGACACCGCTACCACCGACAGTCCGACCATCCACCCGACCATGGCCCCTCCCGCGTTGTCGTCGCCTCAGGTGTTGCTAAGGCCCGGCGCGCCCGAGTGCATCTGTGCGTGCGGGAGGCCAAGCGGATTTCGGGCTGCGAAAAGCCCGCTGTCCGTCAGAAGTGACGGCGCGCCTGTCCATTCCCGGACGGGCCGTCCTGACGCACACGGTGGGCGTGGGCCTCACCCGTCCAGGTCGTTGAGCGCGTCGGGCGGAAGCGGTGATGCGCCCGTCACCGTGCCGTCCAGGTCCAGGGGCAGCGTGGACGGATCAACCTCTGGCGGAGGGTTGTTCTCGAAGGGCGCGGCGAGCACGGGGCGCGCACCTCCGGTCCCCGGGGGCGGACGCAGCACGGGCCCCGGAGGAGGCAGCCCCGAGTGCCGCCGCGCGGCCTCCATCAGGGCGTTGTGGTGGCGGTACCTTGCCTCCACGAGCTTGTGGATGAGCAGCGGCCCCCCGGGCACGCGGCGCGCGGTGAGGGCCTGGGTGGCCTTGCGCACCGGGTAGCGCACGCGGCGGATCTGCACGCGCCAGCCCTTGGGGGTGAAGGTGAAGACGCCGTAGGCGGGGCGCAGGTCGCCGTCGCGAGGAATCCCGGCGCTGGCCACGTCCGCGATGAGCATCCGGCCCACGCGCCGGCGGTAGGGGAAGTGCAGGTGCCCGAAGGCGCACGCGGCCGCGTCCAGGTGCGTGAAGAAGCGGCGCACCGCGACGTCGTCCAGCGTGGGGTCCAGCGACTCCTCCAGGTTGCGGGGGTTCGCGTGGCAGATGAACAGGTCCTGTCCCTTGCGCGGCGTGTAGCGCAGGGAGAAGGGCATCTGTCCCAGCTGGTGGAGCAGCGTGTCGCCCAGCTGGTCGCGCGTCCAGCGCAACAGCTCCGTCTTCCAGTGGTCGCGCTCGCGGTACGCGCCGCCCAGGTAGTTGCCGGCGAGGTACGCGTCCGTGTTGCCCATGATGAGGGCGTGGCACTTGCTGAAGAGCAGCTCCACCGTCTCGCGCGGGTGCGCGCCCCGCAGCGCCAGGTCTCCGGCCGCGACGATGTAATCCGGCGCCACCGATTTGGTGATGTCGTCCAGCACGGCCTCGCAGGCCGGAAGGTTCCCGTGAATGTCCGCGAGGATGGCGACCCGCATGGCCGCCCCCATCCTAGCCCGTCGCAGCCGTCGGGCCAGCCGCCGAGGGTAGAAAAATGACAAAGGTACTGCCCGCGTTCGGCTGGCTCTCCACCTTCACCTCGCCATCCATCGCGCCCATCAGATGCTTCACGATGGAAAGGCCCAGTCCCGTCCCCCCCATGTCCCGGCTGCGGCCCTTGTCCACCCGGTAGAATCGCTCGAAAATCCGGGAAAGATGCTTGGGCTCGATTCCCACGCCTGTGTCGCGCACGCGCACGACGCACCGGCCGCCCTCGTACGCCCCGTCCACGTCCACCCTGCCGCCCGCAGGCGTGTACTTCACCGCGTTGTCGAGCAGGTTGAGGAGCACCTGCTCGATGGCCCGCCCATCCCCCATCGCCACCAGCCCCGGCGGCACGTGCAACCCGATTTGCTGGTTCTTGCCCTCGGCCTTGGGGCGCACGCCTTCTGCGGCGCGGGAGACGGCCAGGGCCAGGGGGACCTCCGTGCGCTGGAAGGTCATCTCGCGCGCCTCCAGGCGGGAGAGCTCCAGCAGGTCCTCCACCAGCTCGGAGAGGCGCTCGGACTGGCGGTGGATGATCTCCACCATCTTGGGCGCCACCTGGGTGTCCTGGAGCGCGCCGCCCTGGAGCGTCTCCGCGTAGCCTCGGATGGCGGTGATGGGCGTGCGCAGCTCGTGGGAGACGTTGGCCACGAAGTCCTTGCGCACCTTCTCCAGCCGGCGCAGGTCCGTGACGTCGTGGAAGACGGCGGAGCTGCCGGGCAAATCCCGCCCCACGGGCGTCACGCGCACGGCCAGGGTGCGGGAGTAGAGCCCCTCGAGCGTCAGCTCCAGCCGCGTGGAGGCGCCTTCATGGCAGGCGCGGGCCACCGCGTCGTTGAGCGCCTCGTTGCGGATGAGCGCGAGCGGCCGCTGGCCCACGATGGCGCCGTGCGCGGGCAGGAGCATCTCCGCGAGCGCGTCGTTGTGGCGTACCACGGTGCCCTCCGCGTCCGTCACCCAGAGCCCCTCCGCCATGCCGTCCAGCACGGCGGTGAGGATGCGAGCCTCCTGGTTGAGCGCGGCGGCGCGCATGGACAGCTTGTCGTCCAGCGTGTCGATGGCGTCTTCCAGCTGCGCCAGGTCGTCCGTGCGCTCCAGGCCCGCGGGCGGTGCCACGTCCATGCCCGCCGCCAGCGACTGCGTCTTCTGGGTCAGCGCGCGAAGCTGTCGCTCCATGGCCACGCGGCTCGTCCCCAGGGCCAGCGCGGAGCCCGCCAGCGTGACGAGCCCCGCGGCGAGCGCGCCCGCCGGGTGCCCGAAGAGCACGAGCAGCGTCGAGACCAGCAGGGGAGGGACGAGCAGGGCCAGGAGCGTGAAGCGCAGGGGCATGGCGGCCTCACGGAGGGCTGAGCTTGTAGCCCACGCCGCGTACGGTCTCGATGATGTCGCCCGCGGGGCCCAGCTTCTCGCGCAGGCGCTTGATGTGCGTGTCCACGGTGCGCGTGTGGATTTCGGCCTGGATGCCCCAGACGTCGGACAGAAGCACCTCGCGCGTCTGCACGCGGTCGCTTCGCTCCAGGAGCGTGCGCAGCAGGCGGAACTCCAGCGCGGTGAGGATGACCTCCTCGCCCTTCACCCGCACCTGGTGGCGCGACGTGTCCAGGCTGATGTCGCCCGCGACCAGCTCCGCGGCGGGGCCTTCCTCCGCGTCCGCGCGGCGCAGCACGGCCTTCACGCGCAGCAGCAGCTCGCGCACGGAGAAGGGCTTCACCACGTAGTCGTCCGCGCCCAGCTCCAGTCCCTGGATGCGGTCCGCTTCCTGGCCCTTGGCGCTGACGATGACGACCGCGGCCTTCTTCAGCTCCGCGTCGCTCTTGAGCATGCGCAAGACTTCACCGCCCGCCACGTCCGGCAGCATCAGGTCCAACAGCACCAGGTCCGGAGGATGGGCCCGCGCCCGGGCGAGCCCCCCCGCGCCGGTGTTCGCCGTGTCCGTTTCGAAGCCCGCCGCGCGGAGGTTGTAGTCGACGAGTCCGGCCAGGTCCTGCTCGTCCTCGATGATGAGGATGCGCGCCATGAAGGTGCTCCCGCGAAGGGATGGAATGCGTGGCGTCCCGTAACAGATTCGTTCCGGCGCGCCCGGGACATCCATGTGACATCCATGCACCATGCCCGCTCTCCCACCAGGGGACCTGGGACCGGGCGTCAGCGCGGAAACACCGGGTCGCAGGACTGCGTGGTCAGCTCGATGGGCGCCGCCACCAGGGTCGCGTTGGTGCCGGAGTTCACCACGCGCAGGTAGTTGCAGGAGCTGCCCAGGAAGCGGGTGGGCGTGTCGGCCGTCAGCGCCTCGATGACGAGCGCGTAGTCGCGGCCCACCGGCACGTCCACGGAAAGCCCCATGGCCGCGCCGCCGGGAGCCGAGGGGAAGCGCAGCGTGCGCCCCGAGTTGCCGTCCGCGTCCTTCAACTCCAGCAGGTCGCTGGAGGACACCTGGGAGGACAGGCAGGTGCGCTGCAGCTCCGTGCAGTTGCGCTTCGTGCCGTCCTTCAACACGGCCACCTGGTACGCGCCCACCTGGCTGGCGACGGCGCGGCTCAAGGTGATGTCCAGGCCCAAGGGCAGGGCCTCCGAAGTGGCGTCCGGGCCGCAGCCGGCGAGCAGCGCCAGCATCAGCAGGGTGGGGCGTCTCATGGTGCTGCGTCCTCCACGCGGATGGTGATGGGCACCCGGCCGCGCTCCTCGGAGGAGGACAGGGCGACCACGCCGGCCGTGCCGCCAATGGCCACCGCGCCCACGGCCACCCAGAGCCAGGGGCTCTTGTACCAGGGGCGGCTCGTCCCTTCCGTCAGGGCCGCGGCGGGTGCGGCCTTCGACGCCACCTGGAAGAGGAGGGGGTGGAACGGATCCCCGCGTCCTGCGAGCCGGCGCTGCGCCGCGTCCACGACCTCGAAGTAGTACTCCACTTCATACGGCGTGGACTCCACCGGCAGCTCATACGCGGGCAGCACGGCGAGGTAGTGCTCGGCCCGGGCGCGGTCGCGCACGAAGTCCACCGACGAGAAGCCCTGCGCCCCGGCGCGCCGGTAGAACAGCCGGGCCCGCGCGCCCAGCGCCATGTCCCGGAGGACGGCGTCCACCTCCACGCGGTCTCCCGGCGCCGGGTCCGGGATGGGGTCCACCTCCAGGGTGACGGGGTGGACGCGGCGGTGGCGCAGGTCCTCCTTCAGCTTCGCGAAGAGGCCGCGGACCTTCGGCGGCGCGGAGCGGGGCAGCTCGAAGTCCGGCCGGGCCTGGAGCAGCTTCTCGTACGCCCCGCGCGCCAGGGCCTCGTCGCCCAGGTAGAGGGCGGTGAGCCCCTGCAGGCGGTAGAGCTCCACCAGCTCGTCGTCCGTGACGTCGGGCGCATCCAGCCCGCCCTGCACCACGCCCAGGGCCTCCTGGAAGCGGCCGGCCTCCAGCAGTTCCTTCGCGGAGTCGATGGCGGGGCTCGTGGGGCCCAACTGGAAGAGGAGGGGAGACGGGGGCAGGGGCGCACGGGCCTGCGCTGGCAGGGCGAGCGTCAGCCCGAGCCCCCAGACACAGAGTGCGCCCCGCCAACCTCGGGCGGGGTTGCGCATCAGATGGAAAGCTAGCAGAGCGGTGTTGAGTGGATCCACGCGGCTCGGCTCGCGAGTCCAACCCGGCGTGTTGACTGAAGGGGGGAGTCCCTCTATGTTGCGCGCCCTTTTGCCGGGAAGCCTTGTAGATGGTCGTAAAGATTGAACAAATCAAAGAAGCAGGGCTGAAGCTCGACGAGCCCATCGCTCCTGGCCTCCTCAAGGAGGCCCTGGAGGGCCAGTCGTCCGGTGAGGGCACTGGCTTTCAGGCGACCGCTCCGTCCACGCTCCACGCCACCCTGCGCAAGCTCAGCGGCGGCGTGCTGCTGAACGGCAACTTCACCGTCCACCTGGGCGCGCCCTGCAAGCGCTGCCTCGCGGACGTGAAGCTGGACCTCCCCGTGTCCTTCATCATCAACCTGGTGCCGGAGTCCCTGGCCCGGGGAGACGACTTCAAGGACGACGACGAGAAGGTCATGGAGAAGAAGGAACGCACCCAGGGTGAATCCGGGGGCACCTTCGAACTGGACGGCACGGACGAGCAGGTTTTCGATGGGAAGACGATCGATCTGGATCCGATCCTCCGGGAACAGGTATTGCTCGCGCTCCCGATGAGCGCGGTCTGTCGGGAAGACTGCCAGGGGCTCTGCTCGCAGTGCGGCCAGAACCTCAATGAAAAGAAGTGCGGCTGCGAGCCGAAGGTCGTGGACCCTCGACTGTCGCCGCTGAAGAACATCAAGCTGAACTGACGGTCCCTATGCCCCTCGCAGGTCGCGAGGGGGGACGGGTCCGATGCCGAGGTGAGCCGTGGGAGTTCCCAAGAAGCGGACGTCGAAGATGCGCCGGGACCGTCGTCGGGCCGGCAACAACAACCTGCGGACCCCCGTGCAGGTCATCAAGTGCTCCAAGTGCAAGGAGCCCGTGATGCCGCACCGCGCCTGCGCGGCCTGTGGCAACTACGGTGGCCGTGAGGTCATCGCGACCGCCGCGGAGTAGTTGAAAGCGGAAGGCTGCCGGTGCGGCTCGTCCTCGACGCGATGGGTGGCGACCACGCCCCCGACGCCGTCGTGGACGGGGGCGTGCTGTTCGCGCGAGCGTATCCCGGGCACGAACTCGTGCTGGTCGGGGACGCCACGCGTGTACGCCCTGTCCTGGAGCGCGCCGGTTCGCCTCCCAACATCCACCTCCACCACGCGTCCGAAGTGGTGGAGATGGACGACCCCGCGACCGCCGCGTTCCGGCGCAAGCGGGACTCCTCGCTCCGGGTGGGCTTCGAGCTCGTCCGGCAAGGGGAGGCGTCCGCCCTCGTGTCGGCGGGCAACTCCGGCGCGGTGATGGCCGGTGGCATGTTGACGCTCGGCCGGATTCCCGGCGTGGAGCGTCCGGCCATCGCGGCCCTGTTCCCGGCCTTGAAGGGCGAAGGCCGCTGCCTGCTGCTGGACGCGGGCGCCAACGTGGACTGCCGTCCCTCGCACCTGGCCCAGTTCGCCGTGCTCGGCGAGGCCTATTCGCGCACCCGCCTGGGCGTGAAGCGTCCCCGGGTGGCGGTGCTCTCCAACGGCGAAGAGGAATCCAAGGGCACGCAGCTCACGCGGGACGTCAGCGCGCTGCTGCGCCGCTCGGACCTGGAGTTCGTGGGCTACGTGGAGGGCAAGGACCTGTTCTCCGGCGACGTGGAGGTCGTCGTGACGGACGGCTTCACCGGCAACATCGTCCTCAAGACCTCCGAGGGCGTGGGCATGGGCATCACCGGACTCCTGCGCTCCGCCATCGAGAAGCGCGGCGGCCTGCCGGAGAAGCTGGGCGCGCTCCTGCTCAAGCCCACCCTGCTGGGGCTGCGCCGCGTCATGGACTACGCCGAATACGGCGGCGCGCCGCTCCTGGGCCTCCAGGGAGTGGGCATCGTCGCGCACGGCCGCTCCTCTCCCCGCGCCATCCACAACGCGCTCGTCACCGCGCTGCAGCATGTGCGCGCGGGCGTGCAGGAAGAGCTGACGCGCTGCATTGCCAACGCCGCCGCCTGGCTTCCTCCCCACCAGCGGGGAAGGAAGGCGGACGGGGACGAAGGGGCCGATTAGAGCGCGCCGGCCATGCGTTGGACTCCGACGACTCGGAGGCCTCTTGGCACGCACGCACATCATCGGAACGGGTTCCTATGCTCCCGCGCAGGTCCTGACCAACCAGGACCTGGAGCGCCTGGTGGACACCAGCGACACGTGGATCCGCGAGCGCACCGGCATCCAGGAGCGCAGGCAGGCCGCCCCCGATGAGGCGACGAGCGACCTGGCGGTGAACGCCTCCCGTCACGCGCTGGAAATGGCGGGCGTGGCGCCCGGCGACCTGGACCTCATCATCGTGGGAACCGTCACCGCGGACATGCCCATGCCTTCGTGCGCCGCGCTGGTGCAGTCGAAGCTGGGTGCGAAGCGCGCCTTCGCCTTCGACGTGTCCGCCGCGTGCGCGGGTGGGCTGTATGCGCTGAGCGTGGCGGACCAGTTCGTGCGCTCGGGCCAGGTGAAGCGCGCGCTCGTCGTGGGCGCGGACCTGCTCACCCGCGCGGTGGATTGGACGGACCGCAACACCTGCGTCCTCTTCGGGGACGGTGCGGGCGCCCTGGTGTTGGCGGCGGAACAGGACGCGGACGAAGACGCCATGGCGCCGCGCGGCATCCTCTCCACCCATCTGCGCACCGACGGCGACCTCGCGAACCTGCTCTGCATCCCTGCCGGTGGCTCGCGTACCCCCGTCACCGCGGACAACGTGGATGCAAATCTTCACAAGCTCAAGATGAGCGGGAAGGAAGTGTTCCGCTTCGCGGTGCGCGCGTTGGTGGAATCCACCCAGACGTCCTTGGGGGCCCACGGGATGGATACGACGCAGGTGGACCACGTCATCGCCCATCAGGCGAACCTGCGAATCCTGGAAGCCGTGATGGAGCGGCTGGAGATTCCCAAGGAAAAATGCTGGCTCAACCTGCACAAGTACGGCAACACGTCGTCCGCCTCGCTGCCCATGTCGCTGGACGAGGCGCAGCGCGCCGGCCGCCTCAAGCGCGGCGACGTCATCGCGATGATGGCCATTGGCGCGGGGATGGCGTGGGGCAGCGCGGTGGTGCGCTGGTAGGCAGGACGACACAAGGAAGGACCGCAACATGGCGAAGGTCGCGTTCGTGTTTCCCGGGCAGGGCAGTCAGGCCGTGGGGATGGGCAAGGACCTCTACGAGCAGTTCCCTGAAGCGCGGGCCGTCTTCGACGCCGTGGACGACGCGCTGCACGAGAAGCTCTCCACCTCCTGCTTCGAGGGCCCGGAAGACGCGCTGAAGCTCACCGCCAATACCCAGCCGGCCATCCTCACGGTGTCGGCCGCGGTTCACGCGGTGTTCCAGAAGCGCGGCCCGGCCCCCGCGTTCGTCGCGGGCCACTCGCTGGGCGAGTACTCCGCGCTGGTGGCCGCGGGCGCCATGAACCTCCAGGACGCGGCGCGGGCGGTGCGCGCGCGCGGCACCTTCATGCAGGAGGCGGTGCCCGTGGGCACGGGCGGCATGGCCGTCATCCTGGGCCTCAGCCCGGACGCGGTGAAGGCCGCCTGCGACGCGGCGGCGGAAGGGCAGGTCGTCTCCCCGGCCAACTACAACTCGCCCGAGCAGACGGTCATCGCGGGCCACGCGGCCGCGGTGGAGCGCGCCGGCGCGAAGTGCAAGGAGGCCGGGGCCAAGCGCGTCATGCCGCTGCCCGTCTCCGCGCCCTTCCACTGCGCGCTGATGGACCCCGTGAAGCCGCGCCTGGCGGAGGTGCTGGCGGGCGTGCGCATCCTGGCGCCGTCCGTGCCGGTGGTGAGCAACGTGGAGGCGAAGCCCAACGCGGACGCGTCCCGCGTGGTGCCGCTGCTGCTGGAGCAGGTGAGCTCGCCAGTGCGTTGGATTGAGTGCGTGGAGTCGCTGAAGGCGAACGGCGTCACGCACGTGGTGGAGCTGGGGCCGGGCAAGGTGCTGGGCGGACTCATCAAGCGCATCACCAAGGACATCGAATCGTTCAACGTCGAGAACGCCGCGACCCTGGAGAAGGTGCTCGCCGCGTTGGGGGCAGCATGAGCGGCTTCAAGGACAAGGTGGTGCTGGTGACGGGCGGCTCGCGCGGCATCGGCCGGGCGTGCGCGCAGGCCTTCGCGAAGGCGGGCGCGTCCACCGTGGTCATCAGCTACGTGGGCAACGAGGCCGCCGCGCAGGAGACGGTGGGCCTGCTCCAGCAGGCGGGCGCGAAGGCGGAGGCCGTGCGGTTCGACCTGGCGGACACCGCCGCGTGCGCGGGCGCCATCGACGGCGTCATCAAGGCGCACGGCCGGCTGGACGTGCTGGTGAACAACGCGGGCATGGCCATTGACGGTCTGGTGATGCGCGTCAAGGACGAGGACTGGGACCGGCAGATGGACACCAACCTCCGGGGCGCCTTCGCGCTCATCCGCGCCGCCAGCCGGCCCATGATGAAGCAGCGCTCCGGCGCCATCATCAACATCACCTCGGTCGTGGGGGAGATGGGCAACCCGGGGCAGGCGGCCTACTCGGCGGCCAAGGCGGGGCTCATCGGCCTGACCAAGTCCGTGGCCAAGGAGCTGGCCAGCCGGAGCGTCCGCGTCAATGCCGTGTCCCCCGGGTTCATCGGGACCGACATGACGTCGCACCTGGACGACGAGCTGCGCCAGAAGATGGTGGGCGGCATCGCGCTCGGCCGCCTGGGCAACCCGGAGGAGGTCGCCGGGGCCGTGGTGTTCCTCGCGAGTGATGCGGCGTCCTACATCACCGGCGAGGTCCTGAAGGTCAACGGCGGCATGTACATGTAAGCCAAGGTTGGATTGGCGCCGGGCGTGGGATATACCGCGCCCGCCTTGAAGACGGCCCGCGACTCAAAACGGCGGGCCCCATCTGTAGCTGGAGGGTTCTGCACGTATGTCCACCACCGCAACCGACGTGGAAACCAAGATCAAGTCCATCATCGCCGACCAGCTCGGTGTGGGTGAGGATGAGATCAAGCCCGAGTCGTCCTTCATCGAAGACCTGGGCGCGGACAGCCTCGACATCGTCGAGCTGGTCATGGCGATGGAAGAGGAGTTCGAGGTCGAGATTCCGGATGACGAGGCGGAGAACATCAAGACCGTCGGCGACGCCGTGAACTACGTGAAGACCCACAAGAAGTAGGCAGTCGCGACACCCGGAAGTCCGGGGCCTGGGGGAGCGTCCTCACCGGCGCTTCCACGCCCCATCGCGGTCAGCGGAGAAGAACAGTGTCAAACCGTCGAGTCGTCATCACCGGAACCGGCATCATTTCTGCGCTGGGCACCGGCACCGAGAAGAACTGGCAGGCGATGCTGGCCGGTCAATCCGGTATCAGCACGATCACCCGTTTCGACCTGGGGAAGCTCGACGCGCGAATCGCGGGCGAGGTGAAGGACTTCCAGCCCGAGCAGTTCATCGACAGGCGCGAAGTGCGCCGGATGGACCTGTTCGCCCAGTACGCGATGGCCGCGGCCGACATGGCGGTGAAGGAGTCTGGCCTGCCCATCGGCCCGGACGCGCCCCATGGCTACCAGCCGGAGCGCGTGGGCGTCATCGTGGGCTCCGGCATCGGCGGCATCTCCTCCCTGGAGGAGCAGCACCGCAAGGGGCTGGAGAAGGGGTTCGACCGGCTGTCGCCCTTCTTCATCATCCAGATGATCATCAACATGGCGCCTGGGCTCATCTCCATGCGCTACAACTGTAAGGGCCCCAACTGGTCCCCGGTGTCGGCGTGCGCCACCAGCGCGCACGCCATCGGCGAGGCCTGGAAGTCCATCCGCCTGGGTGAGACGGACGCGGCCATCGCGGGCGGCGCGGAAGCGGCCATCACGCCCCTGGGCATGGGCGGCTTCTCCGTGATGAAGGCCCTGTCCACGCGCAACGACGACCCGGCGCGCGCCAGCCGTCCCTTCGACAAGGAGCGCGACGGCTTCGTGATGGGCGAGGGCGCGGGCATCGTCATCCTGGAGGAGATGGAGGCCGCGAAGAAGCGCGGCGCCAACATCCTGGCGGAGGTGGTGGGGTACGGCGCCAACTCGGACGCGTACCACGTCACCCAGCCTGCCCCGGAGGGCGAGGGCGCGGCGCGCTGCATGCGCCTGGCGCTGGCGTCCGCGGGCATGCGGCCGGACCAGGTGGGCTACGTCAACGCCCACGGCACGTCCACGCCGTTCAACGACGCGAACGAGACCAAGGCCCTGAAGGCCGTGTTCGGCGACCACGCGCGCAAGCTGGCGGTGTCGTCCACCAAGTCCATGACGGGCCACATGCTCGGCGCGGCGGGTGGCGCGGAGGCGGTGGTGAGCGTGCAGGTGCTCACCAAGAACGTGCTGCCGCCCACCATCAACATGACATCTCCGGACCCGGACTGCGACCTGGACTACGTGCCCAACACGGCGCGCGACGCCCGTGTCGACGCGGTGATGAGCAACTCGTTCGGCTTCGGCGGCACCAACGCGGTCCTGGTGTTCAAGCGCTTCGCCTGACGGCCATCCGGCCCGCTGCTCCCGGTGACGGGCAGCGGCGGGCAGGGGCCCTCCTTCCCGGCCCCGCCCTCACGGCGCGGGCCCCGCCTTCCGGAGTCCGGCCGTGAAAGTCATCCTCGCCTCCGACCATGCGGGCATCGAGCTGCGCCAGGAACTGGTGGCGCTCCTGAAGGAGCGCGGCACCAGCTTCCAGGACCTGGGCCCCCAGACGCGCGAGTCCGTGGACTACCCGGACTTCGCCTCGCAGGTGGCGCGCGCGGTGGTGGCGGAAGAGGGCACGCTGGGCGTGCTGGTGTGCGGCACCGGCATCGGGATGAGCATCGTGGCCAACAAGCACCGGGGCATCCGGGCGGCCCTGTGCACCACCGAGTTCGAGGCGCGGATGACCCGCGCGCACAACGACGCCAACGTGTTGTGCCTGGGCCAGCGCGTGGTGGGCGCGGGCGTGGCGCGCGGCATCCTGGAGGCCTTCCTCTCCACCGCCTTCGAGGGCGGCCGCCACGAGAAGCGCGTCCAGAAGATTCGCGACGTCGAGGCCCAGCAGCGCTGAGGGCCGTGAGGCGTCCCTTCGCAGTCCCCTTCGTTCGTACGCCAGGAGGCAACCCCCATGGAGAACACCCGCACGCTGTCCCAGGTGGATCCTGAAATCGCCCAGGTGCTCCGGCACGAGACGGAGCGTCAGGAGGAGGGGCTGGAGCTCATCGCCTCGGAGAACTTCGTCAGCCCCGCGGTGCTGGAGGCGGTGGGCTCCGTGCTCACCAACAAGTACGCGGAAGGCTACCCCGGCAAGCGCTACTACGGCGGCTGCGAGGTGGTGGACGTGGCGGAGAACCTGGCCATCGCGCGCGCGAAGGAGCTGTTCGGCGCGGACGCGGTGAACGTGCAGGCGCACTCCGGCAGCCAGGCCAACATGGGCGCCTTCATGGCGCTGATGAAGCCGGGTGAGACGATGCTGTCCCTGGACCTGAACTCCGGCGGCCATCTCACCCACGGCGCGGCGTTCAACTTCTCCGGCAAGCTCTACAAGGTCGTCCACTACGGCCTGTCCCGCGACACGGAGACCATCGACTTCGCGCAGGTGGAGTCGCTGGCCCTGGAGCACAAGCCCAAGGTGCTGGTGGTGGGCGCGAGCGCGTACCCGCGCACGCTCGACTTCGCGAAGTTCCGGGAGATCGCCGACAAGGTGGGCGCCGCCATGCTGGTGGACATGGCCCACATCGCGGGCCTGGTGGCCGCGGGCGTGCACCCGTCGCCGGTGCCCTTCGCTGAAATCGTCACGACGACGACGCACAAGACGCTGCGCGGTCCTCGCGGCGGCATGGTGCTCAGCCGTGAGGCCTTCGCGAAGACCATCAACAGCCAGATCTTCCCCGGCATCCAGGGCGGCCCGCTGATGCACGCCATCGCGGGCAAGGCGGTGGCCTTCAAGGAAGCGCTGTCGCCGGAGTTCAAGACGTACCAGAAGCAGATTGTCGCCAACGCGCAGGCGCTGGCGGAGGCGCTGAAGTCCGCGGGCCTGCGGCTGTGCTCGGGCGGCACGGACAACCACCTGATGCTGGTGGACCTGCGCGCCAAGAAGCTCACCGGCAAGGTGGCCGAGGACGTGCTGGGCAAGGCGGGCATCACGGTCAACAAGAACATGATCCCCTTCGACCCGGAGAAGCCCACGACGACCTCTGGCGTCCGGGTGGGCACCCCGGCCATCACCACGCGCGGCATGCGCGAGGCGGAGATGGCGGTGGTGGGCCGGCTCATCGGCCAGGCGCTGGACGCCGCGCAGGACGACGCGGCGCTCGCGCGGGTCAAGGGGCAGGTGAAGGAGTTGGCGCAGGGCTTCCCGCTGTACGCCTCGCGGTTGAAGTAGCCCGCCCGTGCGCTGCCCCTTCTGTCAGGACCCGGAGAACAAGGTCATCGACTCGCGAGAGTCGCACGAGGGCTCCGTCATCCGGCGGCGCCGCGAGTGCCTGGTCTGCAAGCGCCGCTTCACCACGTACGAGCGGGTGGAGGAGCTCTACCCGCTCATCGTGAAGAAGGACGGGCGCCGCGAGGCCTTCGACCGCGAGAAGATGCTCAACGGCCTGAAGAAGGCGTGTGAGAAGCGCCCGGTGTCCGCCGCGCAGCTGGAGGCGACGGTGGAGGACATCGAGCGGCTGCTCCAGGGGATGGGGGAGAAGGAGGTTCCCTCCTCATCCATTGGCGAGCACGTGATGCGGCGGTTACAGCAACTGGACGAGGTGGCGTACGTTCGCTTCGCGTCCGTGTACCGGAGCTTCCGGGACATCTCCGAGTTCATGCACGAGCTGAAGGACCTGCTCGAGGACCAGGAGCGTGAGCGCAAGGCGAAGCCGCCTGTGACTCCGCCCAAGGACGGTTAGGAAGGGCGGTATGCGCTTGCTCACGAGGTCACGGTTGCAGGCGGTGAAGACGCCCCGCTCCAAGCGCGCGGCGGACTTCGACCACGCGGTGGCCGAGTTCTTCATGCGCATCGCCCTGGAAGAAGCCGCCAAGGGCCTGGGCCGCACCAGCCCCAATCCCGTCGTGGGGGCGGTGCTGGTGAAGGGCGGGCGCATCATCGCGCGCGGCCACCACAAGAAGGCCGGCACGGCGCACGCGGAAGTCGTGGCGCTGGAGGCCGCGGGCTCCAAGGCGCGCGGCGCGGACCTCTACACGACGCTGGAGCCGTGTGACCACTACGGGCGCACCCCGCCGTGCAGCCTGGCGGTGCTGGAGGCCGGCGTGCGGCGCGTGTTCAGCGCGTCGTCGGACCCCAACCCACTGGTCAGCGGCAAGGGGCTCAACCGGCTCAAGCGCGGCGGCGTGGCGGTGGTGACGCACGTCCTCAAGGATGAAGCGGACGCGCTCAACCGGCCCTTCTTCAAGATGATGCGCACGGGCCTGCCGTGGGTGACGCTCAAGGCCGCGGTGACGCTGGACGGGAAGATCGCCGCGCCCTCCGGAGACTCGCGCTGGGTGACGGGCGAGGCGTCTCGCGCGTGGGTGCACCGGCTGCGCAACCAGGTGGACGCCATCCTCGTGGGCGCGAACACCGTGCGCATGGATGACCCGCAGCTCACCACGCGGCTGCCGGGGGGCGGGGGCAAGGACCCGGTGCGCGTGGTGGTGGACTCGCACCTCAAGCTGTCCCCGGGGCACACCGTCTTCACGCAGCGCAGCCCCGCGCGCACCGTCATCGCCACGCTGGAGGACCCGGAGGGCCGGCGCGCCCGGCGCTTCCTGGCCCAGGGCGTGGAGGTGTGGAACGTGCGCGCGAAGCAGGACCGCGTGGACCTGAAGGCGGTGCTGAAGCGCGTGAAGAAGGAAGGGCTCAACCACGTGCTCGTGGAGGGCGGCGCGGGCCTGTACGGCACGCTGCTTCGCGAGCACCTGGCGGATGCGCTCGCCCTGTTCCTCGCTCCCAAGCTGGTGGGGGCCGGGGGCCTGTCGTGGGCGGGCGAGCTGGGCGTGAAGGACATGGCCCACGCCCTGGCCGTGAAGGACCTGACGATGGAGAAGGTGGGGGACGACGTCCTCCTGCGCGCGCTGCTCTGAAGGCCAGCGCCCGGACAGGGCATCCGTTAAGGTTCCGGCCATGTTCACCGGACTCATCCAGGACACTGGCACCGTCACCCGCGTCACCACCGGCGCGATGACCGACTTCTGGATTCGCACCTCGCTGGGCGCGGAGGCCTTCGCCCTGGGGGAATCCATCGCCGTGGACGGCGCCTGCCTCACCGTCGTGGAGAAGGGCGGGGACACCTTCCGCGTGCAGGCGGCCCCGGAGACGCTTCGGCGCACCACCCTGGGGGCCCGGAAGACAGGCGACAAGGTGAACCTGGAGCGGGCGCTCGCCCTGGGGGACCGGCTGGGCGGACACCTGGTGTCGGGCCACGTGGACGCCGTCAGTGAAGTGCTGGAGACGTTCGCGGAGGGCGGCTCGTGGGTGATGGTGTTCCGGCTGCCCCCGGAGCTGGCGCCCTGCTTCATCGAGAAGGGCTCCGTCACCATCGACGGCATCAGCCTCACGGTGAACGCGGTGGAGACGGACCGCTTCCGGGTACAGCTGATTCCGGAGACGCAGGAGCGCACCACCCTGCACGGCAAGGGGCCCGGGGCCCGGGTGAACCTGGAGGGCGACCTCATTGGCAAGTACGTGGCCCGGCTGTACGCCCTCCGGGGCGCCCCCGAGGCCGCCGCCCAGGGAGCGGGGCTGACGGAGGCGGTGGTGCGGGCCGCGGGTTTCAGCCCTCGCGGGTAGGGGCTCGGGTGGTGTAAGGAGCGCGCCATGCCTCGCTATTTCGAAGGGGATTTCCTCCCCCCCCAGGGCCGGTTCGCCATCTGCGTGTCCCGGTTCAACAGCTTCATCACGGAGGAGCTCTTGAAGGGCGCCGTGGACACCCTGGTGCGCCATGGCGTGAAGGACGACGCCATCGACGTGTACCGCTGCCCCGGCACCTATGAGCTGCCCGGCGTCACCCGCCGCGTGTCGGAGGGTGGCCAGTACGCGGGCATCATCGTCCTGGGCGCGGTGATTCGCGGCGGCACCCCCCACTTCGACTACGTGGCTGGCGAGTGCGCCAAGGGCATTGGTTCGGTGGCGTTCAGCGCCGCGGCGGGCCCCCGGCCTGCGGCGGTGACGTTCGGCGTCCTCACGTGCGATACCGTGGAGCAGGCCATCGACCGGGCGGGCGTGAAGGCGGGCAACAAGGGCGCGGAGGCCACGCTGGCCTGCATCGAGATGGTCAACCTCTTCGCGCGGATGTCCGGCGCGGAGCGAAAGGGATAACCGCGATGGGCGCGCGCAGAACGGCACGAGAGCGGGCGCTGCAGGCGCTCTACAAGTTGGAGATGACCCAGGGCGCCACCACGCGGGAGGCCCTGGACGCGGCGTGGGCCGCCTCCTCGGAGGACGGTACGCCGGAGCCGGACGCGGTGAAGTTCGCCAAGGAGATCGTGGAGGGCGTGGAGGCCCACCGCGAGGAGATTGACGGGCTCATCGAACGCCACAGCCACAACTGGCGCCTGGACCGCATGTCCCGCATCGACCGGAACGTGCTGCGGCTGGGCATCTTCGAGCTGAAGTACCGCCCGGACATCCCCCGCAAGGTGACCATCAACGAGGCGGTGGAGCTGGGGAAGAACTTCGGCAACGAGGAGTCGAGCGCCTTCGTCAACGGCCTCTTGGACCGCGTCGCGGTGGCGCTCGGGAAGCCGTGAGCCAGACGCAGACCCTGGACGTGGGCCTGGAGGGCCTGGACGCGCTGAACGGGGTGGACGCCCTCTGCCTCTTCGTGGCCGAGGACGACCGCCCCCTGCCGTCCTCCGCCGGCTACGTGGACTGGCGGCTGTGCGGCGCCCTGTCGCGCGTGCTCCAGGGTGGGTTCTTCACCGGCGTGAAGGACGACTGGCTCCTGTTGCCGTCGGACGGGAAGCTGACCGTGCCGCGCATCTTCGTGGTGGGGCTGGGCTCCCGGAAGCGCCTGGACGCGGCCTCGCTGGGCGAGGCGCTGGCGGGCGCGGCGAAGGTCTTGAGCCGCGCGAAGGTGGAGTCCGTGGCCTTGGAGGTGCCTCAGGGGTCTTCCCTGAGCGACTCCGCTCGGGCGGAGGCGTACCAGCGGCAGTTCCTGCCCGCGTTCAAGGGGGGACGGGTGTCCCTCCTCGCGGACAAGGGCCTTGTCGGGTCGCTGTCATCCCGGAAGGGTTGACGCACAGCGGCCAGACAGGGGTTCTGCTAGCATCCGGCCCTTGAGGCGCGCGCGATGAAGTTCAAGGTGTTGATCGTCGAGGACTCCAAGGTGTCGCGCGAGCACATCGCCGCGACCGTGGAGGCCGTGGACGGCGTCGAGGCCGTCACCACCGCCAGCGGCTTCGAGGCGCTGAAGCTGCTGCCGCGTCAGCGCTTCGACCTGATCATCACCGACATCAACATGCCCGACATCAACGGGCTGGAACTCATCAACTTCGTCAAGAAGAACCCCAACTACCGGGACGTGCCGCTCATCATCGTCACCACCGAGGGGCGTGAGCAGGACCGTTCGCGGGGCATGGCGCTGGGCGCCGCTGGTTACCTGGTGAAGCCGTTCCAGCCGGCGGACCTGGAGGCGCTCCTGCGGCGCTTCCTGAAGCCGCTGTGACGCCTGGGGGCAAGGCGCTCGCGGAGTTCGTCGCCGAGGCCACCGAAATCCTGGATGCGCTGGGCCGCGACCTGCTGGCCCTGGACGAGGCGCGGGGCCTGGAGGCGGACCCCGAGCACATCAACGGCATCTTCCGCGCGGCGCACTCGCTCAAGGGCCTGTCGGGCCTCTTCGGCCAGGAGCGCATCACCCAGCTGGCGCACGCGGCGGAGGACCTGCTGGACCGGCTTCGGCTGGGCCGGCTGACGCTGGACGACCAGGTCCTGGACACGCTGGTGGACGCGCTGGACACGTTCCAGGCGCTGCTCGGGGAGGCGTCCCGGAGCGAGGAGGGCCCCGAGCTCTCCCAGCGCACCCGCGACATGGAGGACCGCATGGCGCGGCTGGGGTCGCCCCCGCCCGCCGTGGAAGAGGATCCGCTGGAGCGGCTGGAGCTGGACGCGACGGTGCGCGCCGTCTTCACCGAGTACGAGGAGCACCGGCTGCGCGAGAACGTGCGGCGCGGGGTGGCGCTGTGGCGGGTGCGCGCGGCGTTCGACCTCACGGACTTCGACCAGGGACTCGCGGACCTGAACGCGCGCCTCAAGCCCCTGGGCGAGGTCATCAGCACGCTGCCCTCGTCGCGGCCGGGCGGCTCCACCGGCATCGCGTTCGATCTCATCTTCGGCGCGAAGGTGGGCGCGCAAGCGCTGGAGGACGGCCTCCGGGGCACGCCCGCGGAGCTGGCGCCGCTGTCCGTCCGGCCGCCGGAATCGGGCTCGACGGGGCCCGCGTTCGACATGCCTCGGCCACGCGATGCCGCGACCGTGCGCGAGGACGTCGAGGTGCTGCCTCCGGAGGACGAGGACGCGGAGGGGCCGGTGGAGACCCGAGGCCTCGCGACCGTGTCCGCGCACCCGGGAGCAAGCCCTCCGCGCATGCGGGCGGTGACGCCTCCGGCCACGGTGGTGGGGCTCCAGGCCGCCGCGTCCGCGCCCCTCACCGCGGGCCGCCCCAAGGCGGAAGAGACGTCCCTGCGCTCGCTCACGCAGACCGTGCGCGTGGACATCGGGCGGTTGGACGGGCTCATCAACATGGTGGGCGAGCTGCTGCTCATCAAGGCCAACCTCCAGCGGCTGGCGGAGACGTCCCGGCAGGACGGCACCGTCGCGCTGTCCAAGCTCTTTGGCCAGGAGCTGTCGCGGGAGACGCGGCAGCTGGAGCGCAAGCTGGAGGCGCTCCAGGAGGGGCTGCTCGAAGCGCGCATGGTCCCGGTGGGCCAGGTCTTCGACAAGCTGGCGCGGCTGGTGCGGAAGATTGCCCGCGAGGCCGGCAAGGAGATCGACTTCGTCAGCTCCGGCGGCGAGGTGGAGCTGGACAAGCTCATCGTGGAGGAGCTCAGCGACCCGCTGATGCACCTCATCCGCAACGCCATCGACCATGGCGCGGAGGGCCCGGAGTCGCGGCTGTCCGCGGGCAAGTCCCGGCGCGCGACGGTCCGGCTGCGCGCGGAGCAGAAGGGCAACCACGTCGTCATCAGCGTGTCCGACGACGGCTCGGGCATCGACGAGGTGCGCGTGCGCGAAGTGGCGCTGTCGCGCGGGCTCGTCACCCCGTCGCAGGTCAGTGAGATGACGCGGCGCGAGCTGCTCAACCTCATCTTCCTGCCGGGCTTCTCCACCCGCTCCAGCGTCAGCGCGCTCTCCGGAAGAGGCGTGGGCCTGGACGTGGTGAAGAACAACCTGGGCAACCTCTCCGGCATCATCGACGTGTGGAGCGAGCGCGGGAAGGGCACGGCCTTCCACCTGACGCTGCCGGTGACGCTGGCCATCGTGCGCGCGCTGGTGGTGGGCGTCAGCGGCCGCACCTACGCGGTGCCGCTCAACAGCGTGCTGGAAATCCTGTCCGTGCAGCCGCGCGACATCCGCACCGTGGAGCGGCGCGAGGTGTTGGACCTGCGCGGCCAGACGCTGCCCTTCCTGCGTCTGGGGCGCCTGTTCCACCTGCCGGAGCGCGAGGTGAGCCGCCACTTCGTCGTCGTGGTGGGCCTGGCGCAGCAGCGGCTGGGCATCGCGGTGGACGAGCTCTTCGGCCAGCAGGACATCGTCACCAAGCCCCTGGGCGGCCGGCTGAGCCGCGTGAAGGGCATCTCCGGCGCCACCGACCTGGGCAACCGCCGCACCGTCCTGGTGCTGGATGTCGCGGAACTCCTGGAAGAGGGCATCGCGCAGGAGCGGCGCCGCGCTTGAGGCGTCCACGCCGGGGGCTGCTATCCTCCCGGGCGTGTCCCGTTTCGAAGCCCTGCTCGACGCGTTCTTCTACCGTCCGGACGAGGACGTCGGCGGCCTGCTGGACTTCGCCGCGGGCAGTGACGACCTGGCGCAGCCTCTGCTGGAGGAGGAGCCCGTCGAGTACCTGGCCTTCCGCCTGGAGGCGGAGTGCTACGCGGTGCCCATCCTCGCGGTGAGGGAGATCTGCAAGGTGCCGCTGCTCACGGAGATTCCGCGCGCGGAGCCGCAGCTGTTGGGCGTGATGAACCTGCGCGGGGAGCTGTTGCCCGTCTACGACGTGAAGCTGCGGCTGCGGCTGGCGGACGTGCCGCCACTGGTGGCGGGGCCGGACGCGGGCCTGCCGCCCCGGGCCTCGCGCATCCTGGTGCTCAAGACGGAGGACGGGCCCGCGGGCGTATGGGTGGACTCGGTGGCGGGTGTGGTGCGGCTCAAGCCGTCCATGGTGGAGCTGTCGCCCGCGGGGCTGCGGGGAGACCGGGACTGCGTGGCGGGGTTGGGGCGCAAGGGCTCGCAGCTCTACATCCTGTTGGATCCGGAGCAGGCGCTCGCCCCATGACGGACCCCGTGAACCTGATGGTCCGCCGACCGCGCGGCGAGAAGACCTCCGAGACGCCCTCGGCCGAGGTGCAGCTGTGCGCCTTCTTCGTGGGCAACGAGGAGTACGTGCTGGACATCATGCGCGTGGAGGAGATCCTCCCGCCCCAGCGCGTGATTCCCATCCCGCACGCGCCCGCCTTCGTGGAGGGCGTGCTGCACCTGCGCGGCGCGATGCTGCCCGTGGTGGACCTGCGGCGGCGCTTGCTGGGCGAGCCCGCGCAGGAGACGCGGCGCACGCGCCTGCTCGTGTGCCGGCTGGGAACGCGGCGCGTGGTGACGCGGGTGGACCGCGTGGCGGAGGTGCTGCGCGTGCGCCGGGCTGACATCAAGCCCGCGCCGGCGCTCATGGCCGGGGGGCGCACGCCGTTCGTGGTGGGCGTGTGCGGACCGCCGGAGCGGCTGAGGCTGCTCTTGGACTTGAAGGCGCTCCTGCGCGCGGAGCTGGAGCGCGACTCCCGCCCGCCGCCCGCTGGCTGAGCGCGCGTTTTCGGCGTGCGCATCCCGGCTTTAGGAGGGGGCCTCATGCGAGACCTGAGCGGGCACCGGAAGTCCCTGGGGTTCCTCTACCTGTTCGTGCACACGCTGATGCTGGCGGGCACGGGCGTGCTGGCGTACGTCACGGCCGCCCTGGGCTTCGTCGCCGCCGCCGGCAGGTCCGCCCCCGCGATTCCGGTGTGGGAGAACCCGCTCGTCCTCGCGATGGCGGGCATCTTCGTGGTGCTCCTGGCGGCGTCCATCGCAGGGCTCGCCCTGGGCCTGGGGCTCGTGCGCGGCCGCCCCGTCTCCAAGGGCCTGGCGACGTTGCTCGGCCTCGTGGCCCTGCCCACTTTTCCGCTAGGTACGGTGCTGGGCGTCTACTCGCTCTGGTTCTTCGGCCAGGAGGGCTGGGACGCGGACCTCCAGGAGGCCTGAGCGCGCCGCGTGTGGCGAAGGGTGCGAAGGTGAACGTTTCCATCCGGCGCAGGGCTGTCCACCTGCGGTGGGAGCAGTCTCGTGGGACGCGACTCCCCCGGCGGCTTCGAGCAGGATGGAGCCAAACCGAGCAACACGAGCCCCGAAGGAGGACGGCGGATGAGCGACACGGTGCGGTCCCCCGCGGGGCAGGAAGAGGCGCGGTATCGGGCATTGCAGGCGGTGGATCCGCGTGCGCCCGGAGCCCTGGAGACCTTCACCACCGGTCTGCATGACGAGAGCTGGCGCGTGCGCCACGCGGCGGCGGAAGGACTGCGCCACGTGCCGGATGCGCGGAGCGTCACCGCGCGGCTCATCTCCGTCCTGGGCAAGCGCGGCGAGACGGGCGCGCGCAACGCGGCGGCCGAGGCGCTGGCCGGAATGGGCCCGGTGGCGATCCCGCCGCTGGTGCACCTGCTGGAGCACGAGGATCCGGATCAGCGGAAGCTGGCGGCGGACATCCTGGGCCAGCTGGGCCGTCCGGAGGTGGAGGACGTGCTCCTGCGCGCGCTCTCCGACGACGACCTCAACGTGCGCGTGGCGGCCGCGGAGGCGCTGGGCCGGATGGGCGGGGACGCCGCGGCGCGGGCGCTGGAAGGCCTGCTGGACGCGCCCACGCCCCTGTTGCGACTGGCCGCGCTGGAGGGGCTCGCGTCGCTCAAGCGCGCGCCCCCGTTGGTGCGGGTGCTGGCGCTGGTCGAGGACCCGGGGGTACAGCGCAGCGCCCTGCGGCTCCTCGGCCTGTACCCCCCGGGCGTGTCCACGGAGCGCATCTGCCGGGCGCTGGCGTCGCCGGTGCGCTCGGTGCGCGAGGCGGCGCTCGTCGCGCTGGGGAAGCAGGCCGTGGGGCTGGGCCCGTACGAGCGCGGTGAGCTGGATGCCGTGGCTCGCTCGGTGCTGAGCGGCATCCCAGGTGTGACGGCGCATGTGGCGCAGGCCCTGGACGGCGATGATGTCCGGGTGCGGGCCGGCGCGCTGGTGGCGGCCGGAGCGCTGGGCGAAGCGTCGCTCGCGGTGGCGGTGGCGGAGGTGGCGCGCGAGGACCGGCTGTTGCGCGAGGTGCTCTTCACGCTGGGCCAGCTGGGGCCGGAGGGCCGTCGCCTGCTGCTCGGGAGCATGGGCACGCTGTCGCTGCCCGCGCGCACGGTGGCGGCCGAGGCGCTGGTGTTGCTGGTGGACTCGACGTCGGTGTCGGAGCTGTGCGCGCTCCTGGAGTGGGCGGAGGACGACCTGCGCGCGGTGGTGGTGCGCGCGCTGGGGCGCACGCGCTCGCCGGAGGCCGTGGCGCCGCTGGTGGAGCTGCTCTCGGACCCCGCGCTGTCGGGCATGGCGGCGCGAGCGCTGGAGCAGCTGACCGTGGCCCACCCGCTGGCGGCGCTGGCCGCGCTGGAGGAGGCGGTGGAGCAGCGCACGACGCCCGCGGCGGTGGCGGTGCTGGGCCGGTTGGGTGGAGCGCGGGTGCTGCCCGTGCTGCGGCGGATTGCTCGCGATGAAGACGCTTCCTGGCGCGCGGCGGCGGTCGAGGCCGCGGGCCGGGCGGACGGCGAGGCCGGCATGGAGCTGGCGCGCGGCGCGCTGGCGGACGAGTCCCCCAAGGTGCGCATCGCCGCGGTGCGCTCCCTGGGGCAGCAGGGCGGCAGGGAGGCCGCGACGTTCCTGGGGCTCGCGCTGAAGGACGAGGACCGCGGTGTGCGAGTGGCCGCGGTGGAGGCCGTGGGCGTGGCGGGCGCGAAGGAGCGCTCGCCGGACCTGGAGGCCCTGGTGCGCCACGGCGATGGTGCGCTCGCGATGCTGGCGGTGCGCGCACTGACGAAGCTGGGCACGGTGGGCGCGGGCGTGCTGTGGGACGCGCTCAGCCATCACGACGCGGAGGTGGTGAAGGCGGCGTTGGCGGCGCTGGGGTCGGCGGAGGCCTCGGCGGATGGGGCGGCGCTGGCGGTGTCGCTGCTGGGGCATCCCCGCTGGGACGTGCGGGCGACCGCGGCGCGCGTGCTGGGCGGGCTGGGGCGGCCGGAGTGCCTGCCCGCGCTCGAGCAGGCGATGGCGGTGGAGCAGGACGCGCTGGCCCAGGTGGCGCTGGCGGAAGCGGTCGTCCGGTTGTCGGGGCGCTGAGGAGAGGACTCGGATGCCACGCTTCGACGAGGGCCGCCCGGAGATGACGCTGGAGGAGTTCCGGCTGCTGCGCGACCACGTCTACGCGCACTGCGGAATCCTCATCCACGAGAACATGAAGTTCGTGATGGAGCGCCGGCTGTGGCCCCGGCTGGAGGCGCTGGGGATCCAGGACTTCGGCTCCTACCACCGCTACCTGCGCTACGACGCCCAGCGCAGCGCGGAGCTGGAAGCGGCGGTGGAGTCCCTCACCACGCACGAGACGTACTTCTTCCGCGAACCCGCGCAGCTCAAGGCCTTCTGCGAGGAGTTGCTCCCCATCCTGGAGAAGCGCAACGCGCACACGCGGCGGCTGCGGCTGTGGTCGGCGGGGTGTTCCTCCGGTGAGGAGGCGTACACGCTGGCCATGCTGCTCAAGGAGAGCGGCCGCTTCGACGACTGGGACGTGGAGGTCCTGGGCACGGACCTGTCGCGCCGCGTGCTGGCCGTGGCCCGCCGCGCCGAGTACGGCCCCAGCGCCCTGCGCGCGACGCCGCCGGACCTGCTGGAGCGCTACTTCGTGCCCGCGGGGGTGAACCGCGTCCGCGTGCGCGACGACGTGAAGGCGTGGGTGAACTTCGGTCACCACAACCTGTCGGACGTGGCGGGCAGCCAGCTGGTGCCGCGCTCGGACGTCGTCTTCTGCCGCAACGTGATGATCTACTTCGACCTGGCCGCGCGCCGCCGCGTGCTGGGCGTCATCCGCGACCGGCTCTGTCCCGGGGGCTACCTGCTCCTGGGCCACGCGGAGAACCTGCTCAGCCTGGGCGCGGACTTCGAACTGGTGCACCTGAAGGGCGACCTCGTCTACCGCCGGCCCGAGCTTCCGGGCGGGGAGGGCCGCTGATGGGACGCCCGCTCACGGTGCTCGTCATCGACGACTCGGCCACCAACCGCCGCACGCTCACCACGCTGCTGGAGTCCTCCCAGGAGGTGATGGTGCTGGACTGGGCCCAGGACGGCGAGGAGGGGCTCAGGAAGGTCCTGGACCTGAAGCCCGACGTGGTGACGCTGGACCTGGAGATGCCCCGGCTGGGCGGCCACACCTTCCTGCGGCTGCTCATGCGCGCGGCGCCCACGCCCGTCATCGTCATCTCCAGCTACGCGCACCGCTCGGACGTGGGCAAGGCGCTGGAGCTGGGCGCGTTCGACTTCATCGCCAAGCCGCCCCAGGTCACGCCAGCGGCGCTGGAGCACCTGCGGCGCGAACTCATCGACAAGGTGCTCGCGGCGCGCCACGTGAAGGCCGGGGGACGCCACGGGGCCGCGCCGCGCGGCGTCGTGCTGTCGGGGGAGGTGCCGCAGATCATCGCCGTGGGTGCGTCCACGGGCGGGCCTCCCGCGGTGCAGCGGCTCCTGGAGGGACTGGCCACCGAGCCGACCGTCAGCGTGCTGGTGGGCCAGCACATGCCGTCGCAGTTCACCAAGGCCTTCGCGGAGCGGTTGGATCGCATCGGCCCCTTCACGGTGAGGGAGGCGTGCGAGGGCGACATGGTGAAGCCGGGCCACGTCTACATCGCGCCGGGAGGTCGCCACCTGTTGCTGTCCGACCGCACCGGGCGCCTGGAGCTGCGCACGCCGTCGCCCGTGCCCGCGGACAAGTACGCACCGTCGGTGGACCGGCTCTTCGAGAGCGCGGCGGACGTGCTGGGACCGCGCGCGGTGGCGGTGGTGCTGACGGGGATGGGAGCGGATGGGGCGCAGGGCGTGCGCGCCGTCCACCGCGAGGGCGGCGAGACGTGGGCCGAGTCCGAGGACACGGCGGTGGTGTATGGCATGCCCAAGGAGGCCATCGCCACGGGCGCGGTGAGCCGGGTGCTGGCCCTGGACGCCATCGGGACGGAGCTGGCCGCGCTGGTGCGCCGCCGACGGCAGTCCGGCGGGCAGTGAATCGCTGGCTGCATGACAGCCGCCGCACAATCCCAGGCCGGACGGCGTGCGGGTGCTAGGCTGGTGTCCATGTCGCAGCAGATCCGCGCGCTGGTGGTGGATGACTCGCAGGCCATGCGCCGCAGCATCATGTACGCGCTCCAGCGCCTGGCCGGGGTGGTCTGCATCGAGGCACAGGACGGCGTGGAGGGGCTGAAGAAGCTCTCCACGCAGGGCCGCTTCGACCTGGTGATGACGGACATCAACATGCCGTTGATGGACGGGCTGAAGCTCATCCACCACATCCGCCAGACGGAAGAGCACCGGGCGGTGCCCATCGTCGTGGTGACGACGGAGGGCGCGGCGGCGGACCGCGAGCGGGCCATGGCGCTGGGAGCCACGGCCTACCTGGTGAAGCCCGTGCAGGCCCGCGTGGTGCTGGACACGGTGAAGGAACTGCTGAAGCTCGGCTGAGCTTCGACAGGAATCCCAAGGGCACGCATGGAACCGGCGCTGGACGTCGAAGGGCTGGAGAAGACGTACGGCGCGGTGCGGGCAGTGCGCGGCCTGTCCTTCCAGGTGGCACCGGGCGAGGTGCTGGGGCTGGTGGGGCCCAACGGCGCGGGCAAGACGTCCACGCTGCGGTGCCTGGCCGGAATCCTTCCGGCCTCCGAGGGGCGCGTGCGGGTGGCGGGCTTCGACGTGGCGCAGGCGCCGGTGGAGGCGAAGCGCCAGCTGGCCTTCCTCCCGGACGAGCCGCGCTTCTTCGAGTATCTCACCGTCTGGGAGCACCTGAACTTCACCGCGCGCCTCTACGGCGTGGAGGATTGGGAGGAGCGGGGCCGCGAGCTCCTGGCGGAGATGGAGCTCACGGGCCGGGAGAAGTCACTGCCGGGTGAGCTGTCGCGGGGCATGAAGCAGAAGCTGTCCATCGCGTGCGGCTTCCTGCACCAGCCCCGGCTCATCCTCCTGGATGAGCCGCTGACGGGGTTGGATCCGCTGGGCATCCGCCGCATGAAGGCCTCGCTGCGCCGCCGCTCGGAGGAGGGCACGGCGTTGGTGCTGTCGTCGCACCTGCTCCCGCTGGTGGAGGAGCTGTGCCACCGGCTGCTCGTCATCGCCGGAGGGCGCGCGGTGGCGCTGGGTTCGCTGGCGGAGATTCGCGAGCAGATGGCGGGCGGAGCCGGGGACGGCGCGTCGCTGGAGGAGCTGTTCGTGCGCATCACCAGCGCGGCGTCGGAGGAGGCGGAAGCGCGGGGGAACGAACCGGCGTGAGCTTCCCGAGCGCGGTGGCGTTCCTCTGGGTGAGGACGTGGCGCAACCGGCTGGTGCGCCAGGTGCAGCGGCTGAAGCGTCCGCGCTACCTCCTGGGCGCGCTGGTGGGGCTCGCGTACCTGTACTCGCTGGTGGGGCGCAGCGTCTTCGTGCAGGGCACGGGCCGCGCGGTGGCGCCCAACGCGAGGCTGTTCGCGGAGTTCTCGCTGGAGGTCTCCGTGCTGGGCACGCTGGTGACGGCGTGGGTGCTGGGCGCGGACCGGCCCGCGCTGACCTTCACGCAGACGGAGGTGCAGACCTTCTTCGCCGCGCCCGTCACGCGCAAGGCGCTCCTGCACTACAAGCTGCTGCGCGGCCTCTTGAGCGCGATGCTCGCGGCGCTGGCGGCGACCCTCTTCGTGGGGCGCTTCACCAGCCCCCAGCCGGTGCTCTTCTTCCTGGGCGCGGCGCTGGCCATGGGGACGCTCTACCTGCACGGCACGGCGGCGTCCTTCGTGCGCGCGTGGCTCGTGTCTCAAGGGCGCTGGGGCAGCGTGGTGCGGTGGGCGATCGTGGCGGTCGTCATGGTCGCGGGGATGGGCACGCTGCTGTCCACGCTGCGCGACAACCCACTGCCGGAGAACCTCTCCGCACCCTTCGCCGTACGCGAGTGGTTGCGAGATGTGCTCAACGCCCCCGGGCCCCGAGCGGTGCTGTGGCCGGGCCGGGCGCTGGTGGCCCCCGCGATGGCGCGAAGCTGGGAGGGCTTCCTGCGCTACCTGCCCGCGTCGCTGGCGCTGTTGGTGGCGCACTACGCCTGGGTGCTCGCGGTGGAGGTTCCCTTCGAGGACTCCGCGGTGGCCGGGGCGGAAGCGCGGACGCGGCGGCGGGCACAGCGGGCAGCGCGCTCGGGCAATCTGCGCGTGGGCCGGGTGCCCTTCGTGCTGAAGGCCCGGGGGCGTCCAGAGGTCGCGCTCCTGTGGAAGAACCTCATCGCGCGCAGGCGCATGGGCAGCGGGCTGGCGATGCTGCTGTCCTTCGGGGTACTGGGCGCCGTGTTCGCGCTGGTGATGGGGGACACTCGGTTGTTCTCCAACAGCCGTGAGTTCCTGGGGCCCATGGCGCTGATGGTCGCGGTGGCCATGGCCGTGATTGGCCCGAGCGCATTCCGCACCGACCTGCGCATGGACCTGCCGAAGCTGGATCTCTTGCGCGCATTGCCGCTTACGGGGCGGCAGGTGGTGGGCGCGGAGCTGGCGGCGTCCGCGCTGACGTTGGGCGTGGCGCAGTGGGTGATGTTGCTCGTGGCGCTGGTGCTGGGCGTGGGCGCGGATGATGTGACGCTCGCGCCATGGTCCGCGCCGGTGGTGCTGGGCCTCTTGTCGGTGTTGCCGGCGCTGGGCCTGGCGGGGCTGTTCGTGCAGAACGCGGCGGTGGTGCTGCTGCCCGCGTGGATTCCGGCGGACTCCGAGCGGGCGCGCGGCGTGGAGGCGCTGGGCCAGCGGCTGCTCACGCTGGTGGGCACGCTGGTGGTGACGTTCCTGGGACTGTTGCCGGCCGCCGTTGTAGCCCTCCTCGTGGGCTATCCGCTGTTCACTGTCATGGGGCGCTGGGCGGTTCCGCTCGCGGGGCTGGCGGCGGCGGGAGCACTCTTCGCGGAGGTGGCGCTGGGCGTCGCCGTCCTGGGCCGCGCCTTCGAGCGGCTGGACGTGTCGGAAGAACAGTCGAACGAAGCGTGAACGCGAGCACGAAGGGAGCATCTCCATGAAGGTCGGCTTCATCGGGTTGGGGAACATGGGCACGCCCATGGCGAAGAACCTGGCCGGCGCGGGCCATGAGCTCGTCGTCTGGAACCGCACCGCCTCCAAGGCGGATCCGCTGAAACAGCAGGGCGCGCGCGTGGCGAAGACGCCCGCGGAGGCCGCCCGCGACGCGGAGGTCGTCGTGTCCATGCTCGCGGATGATCACGCCGCGGAAGAAGCCGTGCTGGGGAAGGACGGCATCGTCAGCGCATTGCCGAAGAGCGCCGTCCATGTCTCCTCCAGCACCATCTCCGTCGCGTTGTCGGAGCGCCTGACGAAGGCGCACACGGACGCGGGGCAGGGCTACGTCTCCGCTCCCGTCTTCGGCCGGCCAGAAGCCGCCGCGGGCAAGCAGCTCTGGGTGGTCGCCGCGGGCCCGAAGGCGCAGGTGGAGCGGGTGCGTCCGGTGCTCACGGCGCTGGGGCGCGGCCTCACGGAGCTGGGGGAACGGCCGTCCGCCGCGAACACGGTGAAGCTGTCCGGCAACTTCCTCATCGCGTCGATGATGGAGGCGCTGTCGGAGTCCTTCGCGCTCGCGGAGAAGTGCGGCGTGGAGCGCGCCGCGTTCCTGGACGTCTTCAAGTCCGTCTTCGCCAAGGCGCCCATCTTCGAGAACTACGCGGGCGCCATCGCGAAGGGGCAGTACACGCCCGCGGGCTTCGCGCTGCGCCTGGGCCTCAAGGACGTGACGCTGGCGCTCGAAGCGGGAAGGGCGGCGGAGGTGCCGCTGCCACTCGCGAGCCTGCTGCGAGACCATTTCCTCACCGGCGTCGCCCAGGGGCGCGGCGATGAGGACTGGTCCGCGCTCGGCGCGCTCGCACAGGAGCGCGCTGGCATCACGAAGAAGGGCTGAAAAGACGAAGGGCCTCCCGTGGTTCGCGCCACGGAAGGCCCTCTCTGACTTCACTGCGCGTTGGCGCTGACTAGAACGTGGCGGAGCCCGGCACGCGCGGGTAGGGGATGGCGTCGCGGATGTTCTGCAGGCCGCACATGTAGACGATGAGCCGCTCGAACCCCAGGCCGAAGCCCGCGTGCGGCACCGTGCCGTAGCGGCGCAGGTCGCGGTACCACTGGTAATGCGCGGGATCGAGGCCGAACTTCCTCATGCGCGCGTCCAGCACGTCCAGGCGCTCCTCGCGCTGGCTGCCGCCGATGATCTCGCCAATGCCCGGGGCGAGCACGTCCATCGCGGCCACGGTCTTCCCGTCCTCGTTGATGCGCATGTAGAAGGCCTTGATGGCCTCCGGGTAGTTCATCACCACCACGGGCCGGCCCACGTGCTCCTCGGTGAGGTAGCGCTCGTGCTCCGTCTGGAGGTCCTTGCCCCACTCCGGCGCGTACTCGAACTTCTTCTTCGCCTTCTGGAGGATGGAGACGGCGTCCGTGTAGTCGATGCGCTCGAAGCTGGAGCCGATGAACTTCTCCATCCGCTCCGTGACGCCCTTCTGCTGGCGCTCCTCGAAGAACTTCATGTCCGGCGCGCACTCGTCCAGCACGGCCTTGAACACGTACTTGAGGAACCGCTCCGCCAGCAGCGCGTCCTCGTTGAGGTCCGCGAAGGCGATCTCCGGCTCAATCATCCAGAACTCGGCCAGATGCCGCGTGGTGTTGCTGTTCTCCGCGCGGAACGTGGGGCCGAACGTGTAGACCTTCGACATCGCGAGGCAGTACGCCTCCACGTTCAGCTGCCCGGACACGGTGAGGTAGGCCTCCTTGCCGAAGAAGTCCTTGCCCCAGTCGATCTTCCCGTCCTGACCACGCGGCGGGTTGTGCGCGTCCAGCGTGGACACGCGGAACATCTGCCCGGCGCCCTCCGCGTCGCTCGCGGTGATGATGGGCGTGTTCACCCAGCAGAAGCCTTCCGAGTGGAAGAAGCGGTGCACCGCCTGCGCCGCCGCGTTGCGCACGCGGGTGATGGCCCCGAAGGTGTTGGTGCGCACTCGCAGGTGCGCCACCTCCCGCAGGAATTCCAGCGAGTGCTGCTTCGGCTGGATGGGGTAGGTGTCCGGGTCGTCCACCAGCCCCAGCACCTGCACCTCATCCGCCTGGATCTCGAAAGCCTGGCCCTTGCCCTGGGACTGCACCAGCGTGCCCCGGCAGATGACGGAGGCGCCCGCGGTGAGGTGCAGGATTTCCTTCTCGTAGTTGGGCAGCGAATTGGGCGCGACGACCTGGATGGGGTCGAAGACCGACCCGTCGCTCACGTTCACGAAGCTGATGCCCGCCTTGGAGTCGCGGCGCGTCCGCACCCAGCCGCGCACCTCCACCTTCGAGCCCGCTTCGACGGCCCCCGACAGGGCCTTCTTCACACTCACGACCTGCATGGTGCTCTCCCTCTGCTCCAGACCGGGAAGGCGAGTTAGTCGTGCCCGGCCCCAAGGGCAAGCACCGAGCGAAGCCTGGCCCCGGCCCGGGGCCTGCCGGGTCCCCGCCCATCCGGGTTTCCCGGTCAGGGCCCCGGGGCCGCCAGCCGTCCAGGCTTTCGACGCGCCAAGACTTGTTGCCCGCGTGTCCTACCTCCCGCTAAGAGACCGAGAAGCCATGGCGATGAACGAGCGTTACGAGCCGCAGTCGATTGAAGGAAAGTGGCAGACCCGCTGGGAGCAGGAGGGCCTCTTCCGGGCAGGCAGGCGCCCGGATGCCCCGAAGAAGTACGTCCTGGAGATGCTGCCGTACCCCAGTGGCCAGATGCACATGGGGCATGTGCGCAACTACCTCATCGGGGACGTCTACGCGCGCTACTACCAGATGCGCGGCTTCGACGTGCTGCACCCCATGGGCTGGGACGCCTTCGGCCTGCCGGCGGAGAACGCGGCCATCAAGGACGGCGTCCACCCGGCCATCCGCACCCGCGAGAACATCGAGTCGTTCAAGGCGGAGATCAAGACGCTCGGCTACAGCTACGACTGGACGCGCGAGGTCAACACCAGCCAGCCGGAGTACTACCGCTGGAACCAGTGGTTCTTCCTCCAGATGCTCGAGCGCGGGCTCGTCTATCGCCGCTTCAGCAAGGTGAACTGGTGTACCGGCTGCCACACCGTCATCGCCAACGAGCAGGTGAAGGACGGCCGCTGCGAGCGCTGCGACTCCGAGGTGCAGGACAAGGAGATGCCCGAGTGGGCGTTCCGCATCACGAAGTACTCGCAGGATCTGCTCGACGCGCTCGACACGCTCAAGGAGTGGCCGGACCGCATCACCTCGGCCCAGCGCAACTGGATTGGCCGCTCGGACGGCGCGGAGGTGGACTTCCGCGTGCAGGGGCATGACGCCGCCCTGCGCGTCTTCACCACCCGCGTGGACACGCTCTACGGCTGCACCTACGTGGTGCTCGCGCCGGACCACAAGCTCGTGGCCCAGGTGACGACGGCGGACCGCCGCGCGGACGTGGACGCGTTCGCGAAGAAGATGGCCGCGCAGAACAAGACGGAGCGGCTGGGCGAGGACGCGGAGAAGGAGGGCGTCTTCACCGGTGGCTACGCGCTGAACCCGGTGACGGGCCAGCCGGTGCCCATCTGGATCGCCAACTTCGTGGTGAGCGACTACGGCACCGGCGCGGTGATGAGCGTCCCGGCGCACGACGCGCGCGACTTCGCCTTCGCGCGCAAGTACTCGCTGCCCGTGCGCGTGGTCATCCAGCCGGCGTCCGGCGACAAGCTCGGCGCCGGTGAGACGCTCGACGCGGCGTACACGGAGGACGGCGTCCTCGTGGACTCCGGTGACTTCACCGGCATGCCTTCGGCCGAAGTGCGCGTGAAGCTGGCCGCGAAGCTGGAGTCGCAGGGGCAGGGCAAGGCCACGGTGACGTACCGCCAGAAGGACTGGGGCTTCAGCCGCCAGCGCTACTGGGGCACGCCCATCCCCATCGTCTACTGCGAGAAGTGCGACCCCGAGCGCAAGGGCATCCCCGTCCCGATGGAGCAGCTCCCGGTGCGGCTGCCGGACATCGACACGCAGGCGGTGCTCACCGGCAAGGGGGAGCCGCCGCTCGCGAAGGTGCCGGAGTTCGTCAACGCGACCTGCCCGAAGTGCGGTGGCTCCGCGCGCCGGGAGACGGAGACGATGGACACCTTCGTCGACTCCTGCTGGTACTTCGCGCGCTACCTGTCGCCGAAGTACGACGTGGCGCCCTTCGACCCGAAGGAGGGCCAGCGCTGGCTGCCGGTGGACATCTACGTGGGCGGCCCCGAGCACGGCGTGATGCACCTGCTCTACTTCCGGTTCTGGACCCGGGTGATGAAGCTCCTCGGGCTGTCCCCGGTGGACGAGCCTGTGACTCGGCTGATCACGCAGGGCATCGTCAACGGCGCGGACGGCCGGAAGATGGGCAAGCGCTACGGCAACGGCGTGGCGCCCAACACCATCGTGGCGAAGTACGGCGCGGACACCGCGCGCACCTACGTGCTCTTCGCGGGCCCGCCGGAGCGCGACTTCGACTGGTCCCACGAGCAGGTGGAGGGCGTGTTCCGCTTCCTCAAGCGCGTGTGGACGCTGGCCGCCACGCACCACGCTTCCTCGGCGGAGGCCACGTACTCGGGCCCCTACGAGGGCAAGGCGCTGGAGACGCGCCGCGCGGCCCACAAGTGCCTCAAGCGCGTGACGGAGGCCATCGAGCGCCTGTCCTTCAACACCGCCGTCGCGGGCGTCATGGAGTGCGTGAACGCGCTCTACGCGGTGGGCACGCCGGAGACGCCCGCGGAGAAGGCGGCGATGGGGGAGGCGGTGCGGCTGCTCGCGCGCATCCTCACGCCCCTCGCGCCGCACATCGCGGACGAGCTGGCGGAGGCCTACGGCGCGAAGGCGTCCACCGTCACGGAGTCCTGGCCGGAGTTCGACCCGGCGCTGGTGGTGGACGACGTGATTCCGTACGCCGTGCAGGTGAACGGCAAGCTGCGCGCGGAGGTGCGCGTGGCGGCGGACGCGAGCGAGGCGGATGTGCGCGCGGCGGCGGAGGCGGACGACAAGGTGAAGGCCGCCCTCGAAGGCAAGACGCTGCGCAAGTTCGTCTTCGTCCCCAAGCGGCTGGTGAACTTCGTCGTCGGCTGACGGCGGGAGGGAGGGGCGGTGCCCGCGGAAGTGCTCGTCATGTGCTCCGCCTGCGGGCGCCCCCAGACGGCGGCCCGGCGCCGCTGTGCCTTCTGCAACGCGGAGCTGCCGGAGGCGCCCCTGCCGCCCCGGTCTCCCGAGGCTTCGGAGTCGCCCGCGCCGTTGCCGGGCGTCTCCCCTTTCGCGCTGGACCTGGGCAACCGACGCGCCCTGGCGGTGAACGACACGCAACTGTCGTTCCAGGGGCGCCCGGGCGGAGGCCCGACGCTCGAGGTGCCCTGGGCGAGGGTGCGGCGGCTGGAGTGGCGCACGCGGCCCTACTTCGAATCGCTGGGGCTGCTCGCCTTCACAGCGCTGGGCCTCTTCTGGGCGCCCACGCAGGCGGTGCGGATCATGGCCTTCATGGCGGGCGTCATCGGCCTGGGGCTCGCGGCGCTGTACCGCCACCATGGCCTCACGCTGGAGCTGGATGACGGCACGCGGATGCAGTGGCCGCTGGGCATGGCGCTGAAGGGCTCGGCCCGCGAGGCACGGCTCACCGCGGCTCGCGACACGCTGGCGGCTGCCGGACGCATGCGAGGAGTACCGCTGGCCGGCTCCGGCGCTTGAGGGAGCCCGCGCCGCGGGACAACGGGCCCGGTCTCGAAGCCGCGCCGCTGGCCGGCCCCGGCGCTTGACGGAGGATCGCGGCCGGGTAGGGTGCGCGCCCATGCGGCCCTCGAGGAGCGCGGTTCAGGTGGGTGCGGTGAAGGCGTTCCGGTGGGGCGTGGTGGCCGTGGCGATGCTGGGAGCCGGGTGCGGCTACCGCTTCAGCCCGTGGGGCTCCGCGCTGCCAGAGGGCACGGGCCAGGTGTGCGCGCCCATCTTCGCCAACGAGACGCCGGAGCCCGCGCTGGAGAACCTCTTCACGCGCTACCTGCGGCAGCAGCTCATCGAAGCGGGCCGTCTGGCCAGCGCTCCGAACTGCACGTCCACGATTGAGGGGGCGGTGCTCAACGTCTGGGCCTCCCCGACCATCATCGGCAACAACTACCGCGTCTCCACCACGGTGCGGCTGCGCCTCGTCAAGGAGGGGCAGCTGCTCGGGGAGACGGTGGTGTCAGGGACCGAGGACTACCTCCAGGGACGCGGAAACGTCCTGGAAGCCGAGGCCAACCGTCAGGCCGCGCTGGCGCGCCTGGCGGAGTTGCTCATGCGCGACGGGTACGATCGGCTGGCCAGCACCTGGTGAGGACCGGGGAGCCCGGTCCTCAACGCGCGGTGGTGCTACGGGACGACTAGGCCTTCTTCTTCGCGGCGGCCTTGGCCAGCCGGGAGATGCGGCGCGCGGCGGTGCGCTTGTGCAGGACGCCCTTGCTGGCCGCCTTGTTGAGGGACTTGGAAGCCGCCTTCAGCGAGTCCGTCAACTTCGAACCGTCCTTGGAGGCAATGGCCTCGCGGGCGGACTTGACGGCGTCCTTCACGGACGTCCGGACATTCACGTTCCGGGCGCGGCGCTTCAGGGACTGGCGGTAACGCTTCTCTGCAGACTTGGTGTTCGCCAAGGCAATGCTCCAGCGGAAGGCAAGGCAAGGAAAAAGAGGGGCCGTCCTTACTGCGACGCCCCCATTGCGTCAAGGCACGCGTGCGATCGCGATCAGGATTTCCAGTTCCGGAACCCCCGGAGGCCTCCGGAATGCCTCCCGGGGCCCCATCGACGCCTCACGCCGGAAGAATCATGCCGGAGGGGCGGCGTATTCCCACCGCAACCCGGCGGGATCCACGAACTGGAAGCCCGCCTCGGTGTTGGCGCACGGCACCAACCGTCCCGGATGGTGGGCCCGGAACAGCTCCAGGAGCCGGGCGACCCCCCCGAAGGAGGGGGCCTCCAGGGTGAGGGCTACTGCGGACGCCGCCTGTCCCTGGACACCCGGCATGAAGACGAGCCCCAGGCCCGCGCCCGTGTAGGCCGCCGTGCCATCCGTCGTCCGGGTGGGCGTCCAGCCCAGCCAGGAGGCCAGATCGTCCCAGAAGGCCTTCTGGGCCGCCACGTCCGGCACCGCCAGGCGCAGGGTGGCCACGGACGCGCGCGGCGGGTGGCTGGGCGGGGGGAGCGCCTTCTCCACGGCCTTCGCGGCCTGCCAGTGGCGCTCCATGTGCTCGAGCGTGGCGCCACCGAAGGGGACGTTCTCCTCGTGCAGCTTCGCCTCGATGTACTGGAAGCGCGTGACGAAGCGGCGCGTGGCCATGCGCAGCGCGTCCTCCGCGGGCGTCTTCACGAAGCGCGCGAGGTTCGCGAGCGAGAACAGGACGTCCCCCAGCTCGTGCTCGATGGCGTCCCGGCCGCCTGACGCGATGGCTTCGTCCAGTTCGCGCAGCTCCTCGTCCAGCTTGCCGCGCACCCCGGCCAGGTCCGGCCAGTCGAAGCCGATGCGGCTGGCCTTCTCCGTCAGGCGCTCCGCGCGCAGCAGGGACGGGGCCGCGGTGGGCACGCCGTCCAGCACGGAGCCCGCGCGCCCGGTCTTCTTCTTGCGCTCCTCCGCTTTCAGCTGCGCCCAGTTGGCCAGCACCTGCTCGGCGCCGTTCACCTTCACCTGCTGATCCCCGAACACGTGCGGGTGCCGGCTGGTGATCTTGTCGCTGATCGCCGCGCAGACGTCCGCCATGGTGAACTCGCCCAGCTCCGCCGCCAGCTGCGCGTGGAAGACAATCTGGAAGAGCAGATCCCCCAGTTCTTCACACAGCGGGCGCCACGGGCCGCCGTCGGAGACGCGGTCCATTTCATCCAGGACCTCGAACGCCTCCTCGGTCAGGTAGGGGCGCAGCGAGCGCAGGTCCTGTTCGCGGTCCCACGGGCAGCCTCCCTCGGCCCGAAGAAGCCGCATGATCTCCACCAGTCGTTCCAGCTCGCTTCCAGGCGCCGCCATTCATTCACTCCCGAGCAATCCCCCCGCCACGGGATCCTGTAGCACGGGCGGAAGGCACCACATGATTTCGGATCGTCCAGCCTGTCGCCTATCATCGGACGTCCGGATGCTCCGCTCGTTCCTCGGCCTGTGTTGCAGCCTCGTGCTGCTTGTCCCCGCTCGCGCCCCTGCGTTGATGCAGGAGCCGCTCCTGCGCATCGAGGAGAAGGTCATCGAGCCGGAGCCGGACCCCAGCACCTTCCAGGCCACGGAGGATGATCCGGTGGAGGACACCGGCTCCGAGGAGGCCGACGAACCGGAGCCCGAGCC